>CBRGOK010000086.1:0-9893 GCA_967798035.1 uncultured bacterium | reverse complement strand
GCTTCTTCCTCTGCTCCTCGGAGAGGGGGGGCAGGGCGAGGCGGATCAGCTTGCCGTCGTTCACCGGGTTGACGCCGAGGTCGCTCTTCAGGATCGCCTTCTCGATGTCCTTCAGGGCGCCGGGGTCGTAGGGCTTGATCACGATCAGGCGCGGCTCGGGGATCGAGACCGCGGCGATCTGGTTGAGGGGGGTCGGCGCGCCGTAGTAGTCGACCCGGATCCCGTCGACGAGGGCCGGGGAAGCGCGACCGGTCCGGATCCCCCGGAACTCCCCGGCGAGGATCTCGACGGCCTTGTCCATCCGGTCCGCGGTCTCGAGGTAGATCTCTTCGCGCGCGTTCTCCACGGTGGGCTCCCGGCGCGGCGGCCTAGGGTCCGATCGTCGTGCCGACGGGCTGGCCCTTCACGACCTTGGCGAGGTTCCCGTCCACGGCGAGGTCGAAGACGACGATCGGAAGGCGGTGCTCCATGCAGAGCGTCACCGCCGTCGCGTCCATCACCTTGAGGTTTCGGTTGAGGACGTCGAGGTAGGTGAGGCGCTCGAAGCGCTGCGCGCCGGGGTCGAGCCGGGGGTCGGCGGCGTAGACGCCGTCGACCTGGGTCGCCTTGAGGAGGACCTCGACCTCGAGCTCGGCGCCCCGCAGCGCGGCGGCCGTGTCGGTGGTGAAGAAGGGGTTCCCGGTCCCTCCGGCGAGGATGACGATCCTCCCCTTCTCGAGGTGGCGCAGGGCGCGGCGGCGGATGTAGGGCTCGGCGACCGTCCGCATCTCGACGGCGGTGAGGACGCGCGTCTCCCGGCCGAGCCGCTCGAGGGCGTCCTGGAAGGCGAGGGCGTTCACCGCCGTGGCGAGCATCCCCATCGTGTCGGCGGTCGCTCGGCCCACGCCGCGGGTCTCGAGCTCGCGGCCCCGGATCAGGTTCCCCCCCCCGACGACGACCCCGACCTCGACGCCGAGATCGGCCACCCCCTTCACCTCCCGGGAGATCCGCTCGATCGCCGCGATGTCGAGCCCTCCTCCGGCGCGACCCCCGAAGGCCTCGCCGCTCAGCTTGAGGAGGATCCGGTTGGTCGGCAGGGGGGACTCCCCTCCTACCGCCCGATCTCGAAGTGCGCGAACCGCCGCACGACGACGTTCTCCCCGAGGGCCGCGATCGTCTCCGCCAGCATCTCCCCGATCGTCTTGCTCTCGTCCTTCACGAAGGGCTGGTCGAGGAGGACCGTCTCCGCGAAGAACTTCTTCATCCGGCCGTCGAGGATCCGCTCGGCGACGTCGGAGGGCTTGCCCGCGACCGCCTCGCGGTGGATGTCGCGCTCCTTCGCGAGGAGGTCGGGGGGAACCTCGTCCCGGTTCGCGTACTGCGGGCGCGCCGCCGCGATGTGGAGGGAGAGGTCCTTCAGGAACTTGCCGAAGCGCTCGGACTTCGCCACGAAGTCGGTCTCGCAGGCGACCTCGACGAGGACCCCCTTCTTCCCGTCGTGGTGGATGTAGCAGCCGATGCGCCCTTCCTTCGTCGCCCGCCCCGACTTGCGGTCGGCGCTCGCCCTTCCCCAGCGACGAAGCAGGTCGACGGCCCGGTCGGCGTCCCCCGCCGCCTCGAGGAGGGCCTTCTTGCAGTCCATCAGCCCGGCGCCGGTGGTCTCCCGGAGCGTCCGGACCGCCTCGGCCGAGATCTCCGCCGGAGGGCGTCCGCTCACCGGCGGGCGTCCTCCCCGCTCGCGTCGGCGACCTTCGCGGCCTCGGGTCGCGCCGCGCTCGGCGCCGCGGGGCGCGGACCGCTCCCGTCGGCGACTTTCGCGGCCTCGGAACGCGCCGGGCTCGGCGCCGCGGAGCGCGGCCCGCGCGGGCGGCGCTCGGGGCCGTCCCCTCGCATCGGGCGGACTTCCTCGCCCCCGCTGTCCGCCGCCCTCTCCTCCATCGACGCGGTCGTCTCGTAGGCGGCCTTCCCCTCGAGGACCGCCTCGGCGAGGCGGAAGAGGACGAGGCCGACCGACTTGATCGCGTCGTCGTTCCCCGGGATCGGGATGTCGGCGAGGTCGGGGTCGCAGTCCGTGTCGAGGAGGCAGATCGAGGGGATCCCGGTGCGGCGGGTCTCCAGGGCGGCGATCTCCTCCCGCCGGGGGTCGACGAGGATGACCGCCCCGGGGAGGGTCGTCATCGTCCGCATCCCCTCGAGGTTGCGGGAGATCTTCTCCTTCTCCCGGCGCAGCGCCGACATCATCTTCTTCGACTGGCGCGCGGCGGAGCCGTCCTCCTCCATCCGCTCGAGCTCCTCGAGCCGGGCGAGCCGGCGGCGGATCACGCCGAAGTTCGTCAGCGTCCCGCCGATCCAGCGCTCGGAGACGTAGGGGGAGTTGCTGCGCTTGGCGTTCTCCTCGACGACGGTCCGGATCGGCCGCTTCGTCCCCACGAAGAGGACGGGGGCCCCCCCCGAGGCGATCTTGGCGAGGAAGTTCTCCGCCCGGAGCAGGCCCCGCACCGTCTGGCGCAGGTCGATCAGGTGGATGAGGTGGCGCTTGCCGAGGATGAAGGGCTTCATCTTCGGGTTCCAGCGGTTCGCGCGGCACCCGAAGTGGACGCCCGCCTCGATCAGGCGGTCGATCGTCAGAGGCTCAGGCAAGGGGAGGGGCGGCCGGAGCGTCACCCGGCCGAAAAGGAGGCGCGATTCTAGTCAGGGGAGAGTCCGCGTCAAGGCGAGGGGAAAACGGACCGCGTATACTCCTCTCGGCGGTGCTACCTTCCGCGGGGGCGGCCGAGGCGGGACCCGCACCGCGCGCCTCCCTCGGGGAGAGGAGCCGACCTGCCGCCCGTGGACCGTCCGCCCCCCCTCATCCTCCTCGCCAATCACGCCGGCGACGACTGGAGCGCTCTCGAGCTCGTCCTGCGGGCGAGGGGATTCCGGGTGACCTCCTCGACGTCGCTCCGGTCCACCTTATCCACGATCGGGAAGGAGCGGCCGACGGTCCTCGTCCTCGCCCCCCTCCTCGACCCGGAGCGCGAGTCGCAGGAGGCCCGGAGGATCGGGGTGAGCCGCCTGCCCCTCCCGGAGGCGGGGGCCTCCCGGATCCCCCTCCTCCTCGTCCTCGAGCCCGACGCCCCCTTCGCCTCCCTCTCCTCGTTCGAGGCGGGGCTCGGGCCCCTCGACGGCCTCGCCCGCCGGCCCCTCACCGTCGAGCAGGCGGTCTTCGAGATCGAGCGGATCCTGCGCCAGTCCGACGACGTGCGGCGGCTGCGCGACCAGTCGATCCGGGACTTCGGGACGGGGCTGTTCAACCACCGCCACCTGATCGACGAGCGCCTCCCCGAGGAGATCCAGCGCGCCCGGCGGCGGGGCCACCCCCTCTCCCTCCTCCTGATCGACCTCGACAACTTCAAGCGCCTGAACACGGAGACCTCCTACCCCTTCGCGAACGAGGTCCTCGCGACCTTCGCGGAGACCCTGAACCGCGAGAAGCGGCGGGAGGACATCGCCTTCCGCTACGGCGGGGACGAGTTCATCCTCCTCCTCCCCGAGACCGACCAGACGAACGCGCAGGCGGCGGCGGAGCGGCTGCGCGACGCCCTCCGCCGCACGATCGACGTCGGAGGAGGGGGGAAGTGGCAGGTGACGTCGAGCATCGGAGGGTCGACCTATTACCCCCCGCCTCGCGAGGGGGCGCGCGACACGACCCCTCCGGTCCGCCTGATCGAGCGGGCCAACGAGGCGCTCAAGGAGGCGAAGAAGAAGAAGGACTGCGTCCGCTTCTACCGCGAGGAGGTCCGCGAGGAGCCCCCCGCCCCACATCCCCCCCCCCCCCGGGAAGGCCCCCGCGAGCGCCGCGGAGGGGCGGGGGGGATCCGGCGCGCCCCCGCGCCCAGGGCGAGGGCGAGCGCCGCCCCCGCGAGCAGGAGCCCGGAGCCCCGGGCGCGGAGAGGAGCGGACATGAGCGCCGGAGGCCCGGCAGCCCCTCCCTCCGGGGCCGCGGGACCCGAGGCACCCTCCGGATCGACGCGCCGGAGGCTCGAGCGGAGCCTCCCGCCGAGGTCGGGGCCCGCCATGCCCCGGAGGGGCGGATCTAGGCGGACGAGACCGGTCGCGGCGTCGATCGGTCGCGCGGTCGAGAGGAGGTCGGGCGGCGCCTCCCCCCCACCGAGGGAACGTGTGAGGCTCCCCTTCTCCCCGAAGGACTCCAGGCTCCACCCGACCTCGCCCCCCTCCGCGCGCCGGAGGAACTCGGCGAGGGAGGCGGCGAGCCGCGGAAGATGTCCGGAGGCGACCCAGGCGGCGAAGGCCCCCTCCCCCCCATCGCCGCACCACGCCGCGACCCAGCCCGAATCGAGGGGGCGCAGCGAGAGGAGCGGATCCCCCGTCGGCTCGACGCGCAGCAGGACCTGCGACCGCGGCCTCGAACTCGCCCGGACATAGTCCTCGAAGGGAGGAGCCGTGGAGATGTCGACCCCGGAGAGGGCCTCGTGCGGGATCGCCGCGGCGACCGTGAATCGCGCCGGGGCCGTGGCCGGCGGGGGCGTCTCCGCCGGGGGCTCCCGCTCTGGCTCCTGAGGCGGAGCCTCCGGCTTCGGGGGAGGACTCTTCCCCGCACGGGCCACCGCCGCCACGCGCCGCGCCTCGAGGGTGAAGACCTGCGGGACCTCCCGGGGATCGGACACCGGATAGAACCGGCCGCCTCCCCAGCGCGCGAGGAGCGCGAGGGGCTCGTCCCCCCGATCCCCGGGACGGAAGAACCCGACCGTCGAGACCGTGACGCCGAGCGCCCTCCCCCCGCGGATGAGGGTCCGGTAGTCGACGGCCCCCCAGTCCTCCGTCATCCCGTCCGAGAGGAGGACGACGTGCCGGATCCCAGGGGGCGCGGTCCCGGCGATCTCGAGCGCCTTCTTCAGGGCGGGCTCGAATCGCGTCCCCCCCCCGGCGCCCAGGGGGGCGACGCAGCCCCGGATCCGCTCCCGGTCGCCGGCGGGCCCGAGCGCGCAGACCTCCTCGGCCGTGGCGTCGAAGGCGATCACGGCGACCTGGTCCTGCGGATCGAGCGTCTCCGCGGAGGCGAGCGCCGCCTCCTTCGCGCGCTCGATCTTCACCCCGGCCATCGAGCCCGACCGGTCGATCAGGAGGAGGAGGGTGACGGTCGCGCTCTCGGCGGCCTTCTTCTCGGGAGGCTCAGCCGGCGGTTCCGGGGGGGTCTCTCCCGGCGCCGGGCGGGTCGAAGGGGACTCCGGGGGCGAGGCTGGTTCCTCGGGCTGGGGCGGTTCCGGGAGCGCCTCGACCGGCGACCACTCCTCCCGCCCGACCGCCTGCACGGCCTCCCGGCCGAGGAGGAGGACGCCTCCACCCTCGCGGGCGAAGCGCTCGATCGCCCGGGAGTCCTCGGGGACCCCGGCGAGGACGAGAAGATCGCCCTGCAGGACCTCGCCCGTCTCGATCCGGAAGCCCTCCTCCTCCAGAGCGGCCGCGAACGGGGAGAGGGGCCCGGACCATCCGATCGGGACCGGAGGTCCCACCCTCACCCACGCGAGGAGCGGCCCGCATCCCGGCGCCGCGACCTCCAGGCGCTGCCATCCCTCCTCGGCGAGGGTGAGCCGAAGGCGGGCAAAGGGGCCGGGGCCCGGGAGCGGTTGGGCGCCGGTCGCGGGTTGGAGCAGGCGCACGCCTGAGGGTTCGCAGCCTGCCACCTCGAGGAGGAAGGGGCGGGAGGCCCGCGCCGTCGCGGGAACGAAAACTGTAACCCCGTCCGCGGGCGCGCTTCCCTTCGCCTCCTCGGGCTCGACCGGAGTGGCTCGGGCCGGAAGAGACGCGCGCGCGGGGACGGGCGCGGCCGGCGAGCCGAGGGCAAGGAGGAGGAGGAGCCCCGCGAGAGCGTACGCGCCCGCGGCGACCCATCTCATCCCCGGATCAGCACCGGCTCGAGGAGGTCGACCCTGTCGCCGACGTGGAAGTCCTCTCCGTAGTCGACCTCGATCCGCAGGTCCTTCGCCCCCCGGACGTCGATCTCCGGGAGGGGAACGGGCTCCCCGCCGGCGCGGAGAGGCGGGGACTCGAACGCGGGCTTCCCGTCGACGGCCACGCGCAGGAGGGCCGAGCCCGAGGCGGCGAAGGAGAGGACCTCGTCGTCGATCCCCGCGAGCGCACGGAAGCGGTCGTACTTCCCGTCGAGGACGTAGCGCAGGACGGTGCGGGAGTGGAGCCCGAGGCCGCGGGACCAGGTCCGCCCGCCGCAGCGCAGCGGCCCGCCGCCGACGCTCCGGTCCCTCTGGAACGGGAACCGCAGCGCGTCCGGTCCCCCGAAGTAGGGGGTCTCCACCGCCTCGGCCGGCTCGAGCTCGGAGAGGTAGACGTAGCGGCCGTTGCGGAACCGGATCGAGGCGATCCGGTCGAGCCGCACGCGCAGGACCCTCGTCCAGGTCGGCGCGAGAGTGAGCGATCCCTCCTCGAGTCCGGCGAGGCGACCCGTCACGCGGGATCCGTCGCCGAGCTCGACCAGGGCGAGGAGCTCGGTGGACGGCTTCGGCTCCGCCTCCGGCGCGAGGACGAGGGCCACCGCCTCCGCGAAGGTCTTGCGGGTCTTGCCGAGCGCGCTCTCGAAGACGAACCCGTCCCCGTCGAGGGCCGAGAGGGTCCCGTCGAGGTGGTCGAGCCCCCCGGCGGTCGCGACGTAGAGCCGGTCCCCGTCCGTCGCCGGGGCGAACGTCTCGGGAGTGCGCGAGCCGGCGTTTCCGAGGTGGATCCACTTGCGCAGGTTCCCCACCCCCACGTCGAGGACGTCCTCCCCGGCGCCGCGGAAGTGGAGGAGGTCCCCCTTCCCCGACTCGACCGACCCGTACAGGAGGTCGCCGTCCGCGAGCTCGACGAGGGAGGAGGGGGCCGTTCCTCGCAGCGGCGTCTGCACCGCGATCGCGGACAATAGGTCCCCGCACTCGACCGCCACCGTTCCCCCCGCCGTGCGCAGGACGAGCTTCGTCCCCTCCAGGGCGGAGGGCTCCCCGCGATGGACGGCGTCCCGGATCGTCCGGACCTCGAAGGCGGGAGCGCCGAATCCGGACCCGAGGAGGAGGGCGAGGAGCATCGATCGCGAGGAATCCCTAGCCCCGACCCGGCCTCCGGGCAACTGTCAAACCGGCAGCGGGCTCCGGAGCGGCCGAGTCGCCCCTGCCAGTGTGACAGCGCGACGCCGGCCGTCCGCTTCCTTCCTCCTTCCCCCCGCGCGGGTTGCGACCTCGACCCGGCGGCACCGGTTTTGCCTTCCAGGGGATGGTCCCCGTCCATCGATTCGCTCCGGACGCGCTCCCCGCGCGTTCCGAGGGAGGACTCCCCGAAATGGCCAAGCAACTTCTCTTCGACGCCGAAGCCCGGGAGGCGATTCGCCGCGGCGTCCACAAGCTCTCCCGGGCCGTCGTCAGCACGCTCGGCCCCCGCGGGCGCAACGCCGTCCTCGACAAGGGGTGGGGCGGCCCCACGATCACGAAGGACGGCGTCACCGTCGCGGAGGAGATCTCCCTCGAGAACCCCTTCGAGAACATGGGGGCGCAGCTCGTGAAGGAGGTCGCCTCGAAGACCTCCGACCAGGCCGGCGACGGCACGACGACGGCGACCCTCCTCGCCGAGTCGATCTACACCGAGGGGCTTCGCTTCCTCACCTCGGGGGCGAACCCCGCCGATCTCAACCGCGGGCTCCACAAGGCGAAGGACGCGGTCCTCGACGAGCTGAAGAAGGCCGCCAAGCCCGTCGAGGGGCGCGCCGAGCGCGTCGAGCAGGTCGCGACGATCTCGGCGAACAACGACCCCGAGGTCGGCAAGAAGATCGCCGAGGCCTTCTCCCGGGTCGGGAAGGACGGCGTCCTCACCGTCGAGGAGGGGCGCTCGACGGAGACCGAGGTGAAGATCGTCGAGGGGATGCAGTTCGACCGGGGCTTCCTCTCCCCCCACTTCGTGACCGACCCCGAGGGGATGGAGTGCGTCCTCGAGAACCCCCTCATCCTCATCCACGAGGACAAGCTCTCGAACGTGACGAAGCTCCTCCCGCTCCTCGAGAAGATCCGGGAGTCGGGCAAGCCCCTCCTCGTGATCGCCGAGGAGATCGAGGGGGAGGCCCTCGCCACCCTCGTCGTGAACCGCCTGCGCGGGATCCTCTCCTGCTGCGCGGTGAAGGCCCCCGGCTACGGCGACCGCCGCCGCGCGATGCTCGAGGACCTCTCGATCCTCACCGGCGCGAAGCGCCCCGTCTTCAAGGACCTCGGGATCGACCTCGCCACCCTCTCGATCGCCGACCTCGGCCGCGCGAAGAAGGTCCGGATCGACTCCGACAACACGACCGTCCTCGAGGGCGCCGGCTCGGCCTCCGAGATCTCCGGCCGCGCGAAGCAGATCCGCCGGCAGGTGGAGGAGACGACCTCCGACTACGACAAGGAGAAGCTCCTCGAGAGGCTCGCCAAGCTGACCGGCGGGATCGCCCAGATCCAGGTCGGCGCGGCGACGGAGACGGAGGCGAAGGAGCGCAAGGCCCTCTACGAGGACGCCCACCACGCCACGCGCGCCGCCCTCGAGGAGGGGATCGTCCCGGGCGGCGGGGTCGCCCTCCTGCGCGCGATCCACGTCCTCGACCGGCTGAAGCTCCCCGGCGACGAGGCCTTCGCCGTCTCGATCCTGCGCACCGCCCTCGCCCTCCCGATCCGGACGATCGCGGAGAACGCCGGGATCGACGGCTCGATCGTCGTCCGCTGCGCGAGAAGGACGGCAACTTCGGCTACAACGCCCTCACCGGCGATTACGGCGACCTCCTCGCGATGGGGGTCGTCGACCCGGTCAAGGTCGTGCGCACGGCGCTCCAGAACGCCGTCTCCGTCGCGGGCCTCCTCCTCATGACGGACGCGATCGTCACGGAGAAGCCCAAGGACAAGAAGAAGGGGGGGAGGCCCCCCGGCGGCGGGATGGGCGAGGAGGAGGGGATGGACGACTTCGGCGGCGAAGACTTCGACTAATTCCGGAGGACATCGACCATGGTCCGCATCCGTCCGCTCGACGATCGTGTCGTCATCCAGGTCCTCGAGGCCGAGGAGAAGACGGCCGGGGGGATCCTCATCCCCGACGCCGCCAGGGAGAAGCCGCAGAGGGGCAAGGTCTGCTCCGTCGGCCCCGGCCGGCTCCTCAAGACCGGCAAGCGCGAGCCTCTCGGCCTCTCCGCCGGCGACCACGTCCTCTTCGGGAAGTACGCGGGGACCGACGTCCGCATCGAAGGGGAGGAATACAAGATCCTCCACGGGAACGAGATCCTGGCGTCGATCCCCCGCTAGGGGCGCGCCGGAAGGAAGGCATTCGATTCCATGGCCCAGGCGAAGCAGATCCTCTACGACGAGGCCGCGCGCGCGAAGGTGCGGACGGGCGTCGAGAAGTTGACGCGCGCGGTGAAGGTCACCCTCGGCCCCTCCGGCAAGCACGTCATCCTCCAGCGCTCCTTCGGGGGCCCCCTCGTCAGCAACGACGGAGCCACGATCGCGAAGGAGATCGAGCTCGAGGACCCCTTCGAGAACATGGGGGCGAAGCTCCTGAACGAGGTCGCCGCGAAGACCTCCGACGTCGCCGGGGACGGGACGACGACGGCGACGGTCCTCGCGGAGGCGATCTTCCTCGGCGGCCTCAAGGTCCTCGCCCACGGCGTCAACTCCATGGCGCTGCGCTCCGGCATCGACAAGGCGGTCGCCGCCGCCACGGAGCACCTGAAGTCCCTCTCCCGCCCGGTCAAGAAGAAGGAGGAGATCGCCCAGGTCGGGACGATCTCCGCCAACCAGGACGTCTCGATCGGGACCCTCCTCGCCGACGCCGTCGAGAAGGTCGGCAAGGACGGGGTCATCACCGTCGAGGAGGCGAAGGGGATCGAGACGAAGGTCGACTTCGTCGAGGGGCTCCAG
>CBRGOK010000085.1:0-9955 GCA_967798035.1 uncultured bacterium | reverse complement strand
AAGGGAGGCAGGGCCGACTGGCGCTGGAACGCGGTCTGGTTGTTGTTGTTCACCCCGCACCGGAAGACCCCCCAGTCGTTCCCCTGCCCGCCGTTGACGGCGCCGACGATGACGGTGACCGGGTACTGGTCGAGGACCGGAGGATGCTGGAGGCCGCAGTTGGCGAGGGAGAGGGGGACGTTGAACTGCGCCACGGTGGAGACCTGGAAGGGGTTCCCGCCCCCCGGGACCAGGCAGTGCCCCGCGGTGAGGAAGAGGCGGTCCGCCGCGTTGCCGCCAGGGGTCACGTTCACCATGAACCCGGTGCAGCCGCTGTTCTGCTGGGGATTCGTCCGGGACCCGGTCAGGAGCCGGCAGATCGAGCGCTCGGTCGTCGGTGCTCGGTTGTCCTGGTTCCCGCAGATCGTCTCCGGGACGGCCGCCGTGTCGGGGAGGGAATCCCCGACGAGCGCCGCCTCGATCGTCACCTCGGTCCCCTGCGTCCCGGGACCCGCGAGGAGCTCGAAGGCGTACTGCGACCCGTTCAGGTAGGCGGTCGTGTGCCCCCACTGGCCCATCTGGAGGAGGTCCAGGACCTGCGTCTCGCCGTCGAGGAGCGAGGTCACCCGCAGGGCGCTCCCGGGCGGGAGCTTGGCGTCGCGAAGGAGGAACCGGGCCCACGGCGTACCCGTCCCGAAGTCGACGTACTCCTGCCAGACGACGGCGGCCGTCGTCGCGGGGTTGTCATGCGACCCCGTGGCGAGGTCGACGCGCACGAGGTGCTGCGGCAGCGACTCGGACTGGGCTTGGGAGGCTCGCGGCGCGAGGAGCGTCGCGACCGCGATGCCGGCAAGGGCGGAACGGACTCGGAGCCGGAAGACTCGATTCATCCCACCACCTCTCGATACGGAAACGGGGCGGCGAAACTAGCCTTCTCCAGGTTCGCCCGCAAGTCCGACAGGTCGTGGTCCTCGCGGACGAAGGGCCCGGGCGATCGCGCGCCGCGCTTCCTTCAACCTCCCCGCAGGCACGAACACGTGATCGAAGTCGAAGGAGCAGACGACGCCGACCGGGACCCCCGCCTCGGCGAGCGCGCCCGTCACGCGCGCGAGGAACCCGACGACCGTCCATTCCATGGGAGTCTCGAACGAGATGACGCGGAAGCCGCGCTGCACGCGCCAGCCTTTCCACCTGCGGAGGCTCCTCGGCAGCCTCCGCTCGAGGAGGAGGAGCGTCGCCGTTCCGGGTTCCGAGACACAGTGGGCGAACCCCTCCCCGACCTTTGGGAGGAAGGAGTCGGCGCGGTCGGCCTCGGACGCCGGTAGGGAGACGAGCGCGTAGCGCCCCGGCCGCACCCGGAACCGCATGCGGCCCATGGCCGTGGCGAGGTTCGACGCTCCCCGCGCTCTCCTCCCCCGACCCACGTGGGTCGCGCCTAGGGTTGCACGACCACGGCGAGGGCGTTCGAGGCGGAGATCCCCGTGACCGGGCACGGGGGCGGCGCGCTCGGGCCCGCCCAGACGAACTGGAGGTGGACCTGCGCACCCGCGAGGGACGGGACGGGCGGGATCGGGAGCGGCACCTGCACCACCCCGGACGCATCCGCGAACTCCCGGAGGGCGAACGACACGGAGGCGCTCCAGTCGATCCAGGACTGCGCGCCCAGGATCGTGACCGGCGTCGCGAGAGCCGTCGCGCTGAGGCCGAGGGCTCCGAGTCCGTTCGCAGGAGCGCGCCCGCACGTGACAGAGAAGGCGGCGTTCCCGACTTGGGGAATCGAGTTGACGCCGATCGGGAGGGGACCCGCGCACCCGGGCGTGGAGGTCCCGTAGGTCGTCGCGCCCGCCGGGAGCAGCGCCAGCTGCGAGACGAACGCGTCGGTGGAGCCACCGAGGGTCGCGTCGACCGCGCCCACGGTGAGGGGGAAGTCGATCGAGTCTGTGTTGCCCGCCACGACGGCCCTCCCCATCGGGTCTAGGCCGAAGGCGTAGCCGTACTCGTCGCCCGACCCCCCGAGATAGCTCGAGTAGGTGGGAGGAGCGCCCGACAGGACGAGGCGGGCGACGAAGGCGTCGGTCCCGCCGTTGGGGGGGACGTCGAACGCTCCCGGGGTGGCGGGGAAATCGGCCGAGGCCGCAAAGCCGGCCACGACGGCCGCTCCGGACGCATCGAGGACGACGGACTGGGCCTGGTCCTGGGCAGCCCCCCCGAGATAGGTCACGTAGGGCGCGGGGCCTCCCGCCAGAGGGAGGCGGGCGACGAAGGCGTCGGAGTTCTGGTTGTGGGTCGTGTCGAAGGCTCCCGGCGTCACGGGAAGGTCGGGGGAGATCGTCTTGCCCACCACGACGGCCGCGCCCGAGGCGTCGATGCGGACGTCCGTGACCTGGTCGTCCTCCACGCCTCCGAGGAACGTCGAGTAGGCGAGAGGGCCCCCCGAGAGGGGAACGCGCGTGACGAATCCCTCCCCTGCCCCCAGGACGAGCATCCCGCCGTTGAAGCTCGTGTCGAACGCTCCCGGCGTGAGGGGGAAGGAGGAGGAGGCGGTGGAGCCCACGACGACGGCGGCGCCCGCCGCGTCCAGAGCGAGCGCGTACGCCGCGTCGAAGGCGGATCCGCCGAGGAAGGTCGAGTAGGAGGGAGGGCCTCCCAGGGCGGGAAGGCGGGTGACGAACGCATCCGACGAGGCGCCGGTCAGGACCGTGGAGGCCGCTCCCGGGGTCGTGGGGAAGTCGGGCGAGTTCGTGTAGCCGGCCACGACCGCGTTCCCGGCCGCGTCGAGGGCGATCGCGAGCGCGACGTCGTACTCGTCCCCTCCGAGGAAGGTCGAGTAGTAGGGAGGCGCTCCGGAGAGGGGGAACCGGCACACGAAGGCGTCGGAGTCGTTCACCGTGTCGAACGCCCCCGGAGTCGTGGGGAAGTCGAGCGAGTAGGTCCACCCCGCGACGACGGCGGCTCCCGTCGAGTCGAGGGCGAGGGCGTACCCGGTCTCGGTCCCTCCCCCGCCGAGGTAGGTCGAGAAGACGAGCTGCGGATCGACGACGATCGCGCATCCCTCCCTCCCGCCGCGCACCTCGAATCCGAACCGGTCGTTCCCGACGATCCGGTAGGAGCACTCGAGGGTCCGGCGCCCGCCGACCTCCTCCTCCCAGGCGTGTGGCCTCGGCTGGCGGACCGCGCCGAGGGGAGTGTCGATGAGGAGCGCTCCCCCCGCGTCGAGGCGCAGCGGCGCGTCCGCTCCCTCGACCCGGACGACGACGCTCGAGAGGTCCGCCCCGGGGGAGAGGACGAGGTCGTACTCGAGGACCGTCCCCTCCTCCCGCACGAGGAGGTCCACTCCCTCGTAGAGGCCCTCGTAGGCGACCTTCCCGAAGCCAGGAACGCCCGTCCGCCAGCGGGAGGGATCGTTTCCGACAAGATAGTGGTGGAGGGTGGGCGTCCTCTCCCGGCCCGCGACGCGGACCTCCTCGCGCGATCCCTCGAAGTGCAGCCGGAGGTTCACGCCGACTCTCCTGTCGCGATCCTCCCCTCCTCGGGGCGAACGATCCGCGTCGGGATCGACGCCAGGCCGGGAGAGCTGGAGCCAGAGGGAATGCGGGGCGAGGAAGAGCGCGGTGCGGCGAACCGGACGCCTCCCCCCCACTGCCCGGCGTTCTCGACGAAGGCGAACCGGGGGCAAGCGAGGGAGGGCGGGACGAGGGAAGAGCCCTCTCCCGACCGCGCGGCGGCGGGGATTCCGGACGGAGCTGGCTCGCCGCTCGGCCTTTCCCCATCCCGGCGAGAGGACGACGCGGCGGCCGCGAGCACAACGATCCCGACGATCGACCACATGGAACGCCTCCGCAACTTTTGGCGCGGGGCGGAGTCTAGCGTCGGGCCAGGATCCGCCGGAACGCGCCGGACCTCCCCCGACTCGGAGCCGGGACCTCAGTCCCCCTTCTCGATCCGGTAGGAGTCCTCCTCGAAGTGCTGCGTCGAGAACTCGACGATCTCGGAGTCCTCGATCCCGGAGAACCGGTGGACGAGGCCCGGGTAGATCTCGAGGGAGTCCCCCGGCTTCATCACCAGGTCCTCCGCCCGCCCGTCGGGGTGGCGCAGCTCCATCCGCACGCGCCCCGACTGGAGGTAGAAGGTCTCCGTCTTCCTCTTGTGATAGTGGAGGGAGCAGCGCTTCCCCTTCTTCAGGCGAAGGATCTTCCCGCAATAGAGCGGGTCGTTGTGGACCCAGAGCTCCTCGCCCCACCCTTTCGGAACCCGTTGCATGGTCGTTTCCCGCCGCGTCGGCCGCGACGTCGGAAGAGGGGCTAAGATAGGGGTCGCCAGGGAGAGCTTCCACCCGTCCATGACCTCGCCGGTCGCCTCGCCCCGACCCCGGCTCGCGCCTCCCTCCGAGGAGGAGGGGCGGCGACCCGCGTTCGTCGGCTGGCGGCTCTTCCCGAGGGTCCTCGCCTCCCGCCTCGCGGGCCTCCTCGCCCGGGTCCCCCTCCCGCGCTTCCTCCGGGAGCCGGTCTACCTCGCCTACACCCGCCGCTACGGGGTGAACCTCCGGGAGGCGGAGTTCCCGGTCGAGATCTACCGCTCCTTCTCCGAGTTCTTCGGCCGGCGGCTCGCCGCCGCCGCCCGCGTCCCCGACCCCGACCCCGCCGCCCTCCTCTCCCCCGCCGACGGGACGGTGATCGCCTCGGGCACCCTCGAGCCCGGCGGACGCCTGCGCATCAAGGGATGGGACTACGCGCTCCCCGACCTCCTCGGCTCGGCGGAGCTCGCCGCGCGGTTCGCAGGAGGGTCCTTCGTCTCGATCTACCTCGCCCCGGGCGACTACCACCGCTTCCATGCCCCGGCGACGGGGAGGATCGTCGAGGCGGTCCGGGTCCCGGGAACCCTCCTCCCGGTGAAGCCCGGCTGGCTCGCGAGCGGCCCCGGGATCCTCGGGAAGAACGCCCGCGTCGCGAGCCTCTTCGAGACCTCGGCAGGCCCGCTCGGGCTCGTCGCGATCGGGGCCTACAACGTGGGCTCGATCCGGCTCCTCTACGACCTCTCCCGCGCGATGCGGGCCGGCCGCCGCCTCCTCCACCGCCGCTACGTCGACGGGCGCGCCTTTCGGCGGGGCGACGAACTCGGACGCTTCGAGATGGGCTCGGCCCTCCTCGTCCTCTTCCCGCCGCACGCGGTGCGGCTCGAGCCGATCGAGCCGGGCGCGCAGGTGAGGGTCGGCGGCCGGATCGCGACGGTCCTGGCCTGATCCGTTCGGCCCCCCGCGACCCCGCGGACGGGTCGCGCGGACTCCCCCTGCCTGCGACCCGGCGCCGGCGGGGAAGGCCGGAGGGTCGTGCATACTCTCTCCCGTGCGCATCACGCTCGTCCTGGACGACAGGCTCCTCCGCGAAGCCCTCCGCGCGGCCGGAGCGCGAACCAAGAGGGCGCTCGTCGACCTAGGTCTGCGCCTGTTGATAGAGCAGGCCGCGCGCCGACGACTAGCCGCTCTCGGGGGGGCGGCTCGCCGCGCGAGGATCGTGCCCCGCCGTAGGCCCGGAGGGCGCCTGCGGACCTAGTGGCCGGGGGAGGCTCACCCGGGTCAGGCGAGCGCCTCGCGGACGAGCTTGTTCTTCGCCGCCTTCCCCTCCGCCGAGCGGGGGGAGCGCGAAGCGACGAGCTTGAGGATCTCCCCGCCGAAGGCGCTCGCGGGGCCCGCCTTCTCCGAGAAGTGGAACCCGACGTAGTAGAGCTCGCGCGGCGTGAGGGTCCGCTCCTTCTTCAGGGACCCGACGAGGTCAAAGCCGTTCCCCCGCAGGAGCTCCTCGAGGTGGACGAGGGCGGGGTCGCGGCTCCGGCGATCCGGGGCGGAGTCGAGGCCGCCGAGGTGGAGCCCCACGACGGCGAGGTCGAAGCGGTCCTGGGCCCCGAATCTCGAGTCCTTCGCGATGAGGCGGTAGAAGGCGAGCGCCTCCTTCCACTTCTTCGCGGCGCGCATCGCCCGCGCCCGCGCGAGGAGGACCTCGAACGCCCCGCTCCCCTTGGCGCGGCGCAGGAGCTGGAGCCCCCACTCCCACCGCGGGTCCCCCGCCTCGATCCAGCGCACGGCGCGGGAGACGATCGTCCCGGCCGCCGACTCGTCGAACGGGGCGGCGCCCCGCAGCAGGACCGCCGCCAACTTCCCCGCCTCCTCTGGGTCGCGCGCCTTGTCGAGCCGCGCGAGGAGCGCCTCCCGGCCGGACTTGAGCGCCGAGGCGGTCTCCTCGGCCTCGCGGCGGATCTCGGGGTCGGGGTGGTCGAGGTGCTCGACGACGGCCTTCCCCACCTCGGGGGTGTCGAGAGACCGCAGCTTGCGCAATGCGAAGGTCCGGGCGCGCGGCTCGGGCGAATCGAGGAGGGAAAGGACCCTCGCCTCCATCCCCTTCGGGATCTCCGCCTTCTCGAGCATGCGAAGCGCCGGCTCCGCGAGGGAGAGTCCTTCCGTGCCGAGCGCGTCGAAGAGGCGTCCGATCTCGCGTTTCTCCTCCGGAGGGGGGAGCGTCGCCAGGACCCGCAGCGCCGCCGCGCGGACGGCGAGGGGGCGCTCGGGCCCGCTGAATCCCCAGAGCGTGTCGGAGACCTTCGGCGTGGCGAGGGGCTCGAAGAGCCGCAGCACCGCCACCACCGCGTTCGGATGCTCGGCCACCTCCTTGCGGTGGAGGAACCGGAGGAACCGGGAAGCCAGGTCCTTCTTCTGCTCCTCGTTCGAGGAAGCGACCTCCGATTCGATCGAGCGGCGGGTCGCGTCCACGACGGCCGGGTCGGTATCGAGGAGGGACTCGAGCGCCGCCTTCCCCGCCTCCTTCCCCCCGCCGTGCCCGATCGCCGCAGCGATGATCGGGCGGACGCCGGGGGCGACCTTCCCCATCAACTCCGTCAGGGCGTGGACCCCAGGAGCGCCCATCGCGGCGGCGGCCGCCGCCGCCGCCCGTCCGACCTCGCCGCCGTGGGCGACGGCCTCGAGGAGGTCAGGGAGGGCGCGCCGCGCCCCGATCCGCCCGAGCCCCTCGGCGGCGAAACGACGGACGAGAAGATTGTCGTCCTTGAGCCGCCCGCGGAGACACTCGACGACGGTCTCCTCCTTCTCCCCGAGCGCCCCCAGCACGACGGCCGCCGCGCAGCGGATCTCGGGGTTCCCCTCCTCGAGGAGGCGGACGATCGAGCGGAGCGTCGAATCCACGATCCCGGTTGTAACCGAGGACCCCGGGGAGGTGAAGCCGGCCTACCGGCGGCGCTCGGCGGTCAGCTCCTTGATCATGGCCCGGAGGACCTCGATCCCGTCCTCGAGCCGCTTCACCCGTGCCGCGAGGTCCTCGACGGACGTCCCAGAACCTGCCCCGGCCCCCCCGTCCGTCGAGGGCGCGAACGCCCTGGCCTCGGACTCGTGGTCGGCTTCTCTCAGGATCGTCAGACAGGAGGCCAGCCGCCTGGGAAAGCCCTCGAAGTGGAGCGTGTCCCCGATGGAGCTCACATGCTCGAGGTTCGGGTCGGTGAAGTACGGTCGCAGATTCGCCGCCGCGATGCTCGGATCGAGGTAGTGCACCCGCACGGTCGTCATGACGAGCGTCGCGGGATGGCGGTATCGGGGTAGCTCCTCGGCGGGGACGAACCGCGCGGAACTCTTGATCCTGTACCGATCGGGGCCCCGGAGGCTCGCGACCTTCACGGGGTCCCGCGATCCCTCGGCGGGGAGGAGGAGCACGAAGTCGTTGGCGAGGAGGACCGTCTCGAGCCAAGGATCGAATTCGGCGAGAGGGATCTCCTGGCGCGCGGAAAGAGCGACGCGCGTCGCCTTCAGGAGCTGTTCGGAGGCCTCATCCCACTGGCAGACCCGGCCGAGCAGCTTCTCCCCGTCGCACGCGAGGTCCATCAGCGTGAACCCCGCCTCGACGACGACCCTGTCCCCCCCGGGAGTCTTCTCGAGCCGGATCCTCCCGGGCTCCGCCGCTGGTGCGTGCTCTTGCGGACCTCGGTGGACGGGCGCGTCGGGCGGCCCCTGACCCTGCGCGAGACCGAGGACGGTCGAGAGAAGCGCAGCTTCGATCATGGCTTCGACCTCCCGCCGGCGAACTTCAGCGCCTCGGACCTAGCCAGGCGAAACCCCTTCGCAAGCGTGGGGACCGAGGATACCCGAGCCGCCGCGACCCACGTGGGTCGCCCCGCCGGCCTGGTCAGGCCGCCGCCGGAGCCTCCGTCCCCCGCGCCTTCCTCGCCGGATAAAGGAGGAGGAAGAGGACGAAGCAGGCGACGCAGATGTACATCGGGACGGAGAAGAGGTGCCTGTAGTCCCCCCCCGCCGCCGCCGCGACCTTTCCGGCGAAGTAGTTCCCGCCGATCACGCCGAGGCCGACGATGACGAGGTTGAAGAGGCCCTGCGCCGAGGCGCGCACGTCCGCGCTCGTCTCCTCGTCGACGATCATGAAGGCGACGAAGAAGAAGCAGCCGAAGCACAGGCCGTGGAGGGCGAGGGCCGGGAGCACCGCCGCCGGCGTCGGCAGGTAGGCGAAGACGAAGAAGCGCAGGACGTAGGCGCACAGTCCCGTCAGGAGGAGGCACTTCCGGGAGACGGTCTTCGCGACGACCGGCATCGCCGCGAGGACCGCGATCTCGGCCATCTGGCCGATCGTCATCAGACCGCCCCCTCCGACGCCGAACACGGCGTTGATCTTCTCGGCCCATGGCTGCTCGAGCGTCCCGAGGAAGCCCGCCGTGTGGACGAAGTAGAACTGGTGGACGACGGCGATCGGGAAGGAGATCAGGAAGAGCGTCAGGAGCGGCTGGCGGCCGACCTCCCGGAGCGCCTCCCACGGCGCGAAGCGCTCCCGGCCCTTTCGCGGCGGCGTCGGCGGGAGCGTGAAGCAGAAGAGCCCCTGGAGGACGCCGAGGATCGCCGAGAGCCGGAAGGAGTCCGCCATCCCGGCGACCTGTGCCGCGCGGACGGCGGCGCGGTCGGCCTCTTCGGGCGTATGGCGGTGGAGGAGCCACTGCCCGATCCCGATCCCGACGCAGATCCAGCCGACCGTCCCCCATACCCGGACCTTCCCGAAGTCGCGGTCGCGGTCGGGGAGGTGGTGGAAGGCGAGGGAGTTCGTGAGCGGGAGGGTCGGCGCGTAGACGAGGGAGTAGAGGAGGCCGAAGACGAGGAGCTGCCCGTAGGTCTCGAGCCGCGCGAGCTCCCAGACGAGGACGGCGCCGAGGAGGTGGGAGAGGGCGAGGAACTTCTCCGTGTTGAACCACCGGTCGGCGATCTGCCCCGCGACGAACGGGGCGAAGAGGGCCCCGATCGCCCCGACCGCGAAGAGGGTCCCCGCCTCCTCGGGCTTGAGACCGCGGTGCTCCGTGATGAAGCCGTAGAAGAGCGGCAGCCACGCCCCCCAGATCGCGTACTGGAGGAACATCATCCCGGAGAGCCGGAGGCGGAGCCCCGGCTCGAGCGGCGGCGCGGTCAACGCGCGCCCCGGAAGACGTCGTCGGGCTTAAAGGTTCCCCTCGCGGAGGGAGGCTCGTACTCGTCGAGACCCGCGGGGGGGAAGACGAGCTTCGCGCCGCGCTCGGCGGACATGTAGCAGGCCATCAGCAGTTGCGTGACCCGCAGGCCGTCCTCGAAGGTCTCGTCGGGAGCCTTCCCCTCGAGGAAGCGCCGCACCATGTGGCGGTTCTCGGCCGTGTAGCCGTACGCCGACTCCTCGTCGGTGACGACGGGCATCAGCCCCTGCTCGGCCGTCTGCTTCTCGACGATGTCCTCGCCGCCCGTCCCCTTCACCTCGCGGCTGAAGAAGACCTTCAGTTCGGTCTCGAGGCTGTTCCCCTGCATGAAGTACTCGGGGCCCATCAATTCGAAGGAGAGGCGAAGCCCCGGCCCGACGAAGGACCAGGACGTCGTCGCCTCCGTGATCACGGGTTTGCCGTCGGGCGTGCGCCAGGAGACGCTGGCGCGCGCGAAGTCCTCGACGGGGCGCGCGGCGAA
>CBRGOK010000084.1:0-9976 GCA_967798035.1 uncultured bacterium | reverse complement strand
CGGGGGGATCGTCCCCCCCGCGGGGGGGGCGCCGCCGGGCCCCGGCGCGGGGGAGATCCGCCGGCTCGAGGAGGCCCTCGCGCAGACCCCCGTCCCCGACTCGGGGCGGCGGCGCGCCGGCGCCCCGGGCGTCACCCTCGGGGGGTACTTCACCCTCCAGTACCGGGACGAGGAGGGGGTGAACTCGACCTTCGACGCCGTCCGCCTCGTCCCGCAGATCTCCTCGGAGATCTCCGAGGACCTCTCCTTCTCGACGGAGATCGAGTTCGAGCACGGCGGGATCGCCGACTTCCTCGACGACGGGGAGATCACGATCGAGTACGCGGAGGTGCGCTGGGCGATCGACCCGGCCTTCACCCCCAAGGCGGGCGTCCTCCTGATCCCGTTCAACCGCTTCAACCTCGTCCACGACGACCCGCTGAACGAGCTGAACGACCGGCCCTTCGCCGCGCGCCACGTCGTCCCCTCGGCCTTCGGCCAGCCGGGCCTCGGCGCGGAGGGGGCGATCGCGTGGGAGGGGGGGATCCCGATCAACTACGACCTCGTCCTCTCGAACGGCTTCGACGAGGAGTTCACGACGAACGACGGCTCCCGGGAGGCGCGCGCCTCCTTCGAGGCGGACAACAACCAGGGGAAGGCGATCTTCGCGAGGGTCGGGCTCGTCCCGCCGCTCCCCTTCCTCGACGCCTCGGATCTCGGCGCCTCGTTCCACACCGGGAAGTACGACGACGAGGGGGACCGCCAGGCGGTGGGCTACGGGTTCGACTGGCTCCTGCGCAAGGGGCCTGTCGACCTCCTCGGTGAGTGGGCCGTGATCGACCTCGAGCGCAAGTCCGGCGACGGGCCTCCCGCCCTCGACCTGAACGGGAACGGCGTCCTCGGCGACGTCGCCGGCGAGTTCGACCTCCCCCGGGGCCTCCACGGCATCTATGCCCAGGGGAACTTCCACTTCTTCCCCGAGTCCTGGCGCGGCCACCGCCCGTTCACGGACGAGTCGGAGTTCACCCTCGCCGTTCGGTACGACTCGGCCGACCTGAATGACCGCGTCGTGGGCGCGACGCCCCGCGACGACCGGGACGCGTGGACGGTCGGGCTCAACTTCCGCCCCGTGCGGAAGACCGCGATCAAGGTCTCCTACCAGTGGGTCGAGACCCCGTTCGACGGGCCCGACGACGCGGGGAACATCTTCGTCTTCGGCCTCTCCACATACTTCTGAAGCCGTGCCCTCCACTCGCGCGTCGGCGCTCGCCCTCGTCACCGGGCTCCTCTCGCTCGCGGTCGGGGCGGCCTGCGCGTCTTCCGGGGAGCGCGTCGCCGCCGACCCCGCGCGACTCTACGCGCGGGGATGCGCGCTCTGTCACGCGCTGCGGCGTCCCGAGAAGTACCCGGGAGAGGTGTGGGCCGCGAACGTCCGCCGCTACGGGGCCCGCGCGGGCCTCACCTCGCGCGAGCGCGAGGCGGTCCTGCGCTACCTCCGGGAGAACGCGTCCGACGCCCCGGGCCGCGCGGGTTCGGGGTCCTGACTGGTCCCCTCAGGGCTGGAGGGTCCCGGCGATCGTGTTCGAGGCGGCGACGCCCTGAGGCGCCGTCGGGTCCACCACCCAGATCTGGAGGAGGAGCGAGAGGTCGACGGGCCACCCCGGGGGCCAGGAGAAGTCCTGGACCATGGCGCCCAGCTCGTCCGTCCGGAGGCCGAGGAGGAGGGAGTCGATCGCGGGGATCGAGGCGCCCCCGAAGATCGGCACGCAGCCCGAGGAGAACCCGGCCACCAGGACCGAGGGGGCCGTGACGGCGGCGCCCTCGAGCGTCAGGGTGAAGGCCTCCCCGGGGGAGACCGATCCGGTCGCGGCGAGGATCGGGATCCCGCCGGCGCCCGCGAGCCCCCCGCCGAGATCGACCCATTCCGTTCCCAGGTCCGGCGCGAAGCGGAAGGCGACCCAGGCCTTCGTCGCGTCGACCGTCGCCCCCTCGGCTCCGATCCCGGAGCAGGGATCGGCGTCGGCGAAGTCGAGGCCTCCGAGGACCGTCACCGGGCCCTGCGCGACCGGGCCCGCGATTGTCTTCGCCCGCCGCTGCGTCACGCGGGCGAGGAGCCGGTAGTGCCGCAGCGGCTCGAGGACCCACGAGACGGGGAAGAAGGTGCGGCGGTTGCGGATGGAGGTCGCGAGGGACGCGGTCGCCCGGCGGAAGGGAGCGCCGGGAACCGTGACGTCCCAGAGGACCACGTTGAACGACTCCGCCCCGCAGGCGACGGGGGTGTCGAGCTGGCCGTCGATCAGGAGCTCCTTCACGCGGAAGGGGGCGGTGGCGGCGAGGGTGTCGAAGTCGAGGCCGACGAAGCGGTCCGCCGTGGGGGAGACGGCGGGGAGCGGGGGCGCGACCGTCGCCGTGGGCAGGACGAGCCCGTTGGTCGTCGTCGTCAGCGTCGGCGAGGCGGGCGGGACCGGCGTGATATCGCAGCCGTTGATCCGCACGCGCCCGCTGCGGAAGACGTCGATCTCCCGGTCGGCGAGGTCCGCGAGATTCAGGTTCCCGAGGACCGGGTTCACGAACCGGTCGACCCGGTGGACGCCGGCGCCCGCCGGGTTCGGGAAGTCGACGACGACGTCGAAGCGCACGTCCTGGTTCGGGAGGGCCGGGAAGGGGTCGGGCGGCAGCGCGAAGTGGAGCGCGTACTCGTTCTGGTTCAGGTAGCCGGAGCCGCTCGCCGTGAACTTCCTCCGCCGCACGCCGGCGGGGTCCCCCGAGACGCGGATCTCCACCGTCGCGGCGAACTCGGTCTCGAGGCCCGCCGGGACGGCGGCGGAGTCGCGCAGGGGCCGCACGCGCACGTAGCGGCGGTTGCCGGGCGCGGTCGCGGCCCCGTAGGTCGTGTTCTGGTAGAGCCGGCCCTGCTCGAGCCAGTTCCCGAGCGCGCAGTCGAGGTCGCCGTCCCGGTCCCAGTCCCCCCACGCCGGCGTCGCGGAGGTGAGGAAGTTCGCCGGGATCGAGGTCGGGGCGACGAGGAACTGGCGCGTCCCCGTCTCCACGATCATGTTCCGGCGGAAGACGTTGCGGGTCGTGAAGTCGATGTCCCCGTCGTTGTCCCAGTCCTCGGCCGACATCCCGAGGCCGAGCCCGATCAGGGGGTTCACCACGATGGACGCCTCCGCCTGGAAGAAGGTCGTGTCGCCGCGGTTCTCCCAGATCACGACCCCGGGGGAGGAGATGTAGGCGGCGACGACGTCGACGTCCCCGTCCCGGTCGTAGTCGAAGAGCATCGCCCCCTCGTCGATCAGGGTGTTGAACCCGATCCCCGAGGCGACGGGGGAGAGCGCGTCGAAGTCGATCGCCCCGGGGCTCGACTTGTTCTGGTAGAGGGCCCCGTTGCTGTAGAGGTCGGGGTCGCCGTCCTGGTCGGCGTCGGCGAACTGCGCCCCCTCCGGGCGCGCGTTGCCCGGCGGGTTGTCGAGGCCGGAGGGCGCGCTCGTCTCGACGAAGTTGTAGGCGCCGCCCGCGCCGACGGGGCCGAGGTTGGTCCAGAAGAAGTTCCCCGTCGGCGGGTAGACCGGCAGGAAGAGGTCGAGGTCGGCGTCCCCGTCGACGTCCGCCCAGCCGATCGTCTCGGAGTCGATCGCGCAGGGCTGGCTGATCACGACGGGCGGGGTGTTCGAGACGTCGGCGAAGTTCGGCCCGCCCCCGAGGTTGTGGAGGAACTGGAAGCAGTTGCCGGGGGGCGTCCCGCCCGAGCGCGGCTCCGTCGGTAGGTCGGGGAGCCCATCCTCGTCGTAGTCGCCGAAGGAGGCCCCGTACCGGAGGGCGCCGGGGGGGAGCACGGCGGTCGGCGCCTGGTCGAGGTCGGCGACGAGCAGCCAGCCCGTCCCCGAGAGGTTGCGCCACAGGCGCGCCGACTGGGTGCAGAAGACGTCGATCCAGCCGTCGGCGTCGTAGTCGCCCCAGGAGATCCCGTTCGTCTCGCCGAAGACGAGGCCGGCGGGGAAGACGGGGCTCGTGTACGCGGCGAGGGGGACGAGGGTGGTCTGCGGCTGGGGGATCGCGCCCTCCTCGACGTAGGAGAAGGTGACCGACTGGATCGCTCCGGGCTGGAGGTCGTCCGGCATCCAGAGGATCCGAGAGATGTCGTGCGGGGCGGGGGGCGCCCCCGGGAGGTCGGTCGGGAAGACCCAGCCGCTCGACTCCCCGGGGCTCCGCCACTCGCGCGAGTAGAGGAGGTTCCGGAGCGGGGAGGGCCCGAGGTTGGAGAAGGTCGTGGTGACGATGAGATAGGCGCCCTCGAACCCCCACGCCGAGCGGACCTCGAGGTCGCCGACGCGCGTCGTCGCGGTGACGGTGTCGGGCGTGGATAGGATCTCGACGCACCGGAGCACGGTCCGGTTCCCCCAATCGGGAGCCGAGCCGAGGCCCACCGCCTCGATCCGGCCGTGGCCGGTGTCGAAGCCGATGCCGAACCACTCGGCGAAGCCGGGATGGAGCCCGACGATCGGACCGTCGACCGTCCGGAACCCGGAGGAAGGAGCGCCGACCAGGACGCCGTAGGCGTTCACGTCGACGGAGGTCGTCCCGTTCGTGATCGTCACCTGGGGGACGGGGAGGGGCGCGACCTGGAGGAGAAGGGAGGCGATCGGATGCATCATTCGGGGAACCCTCGATCCGGGCTGGAGCGGCCGGAGGACGGATGCTAGGCGACCGCGCCAGGAGAGCAACCGGGAACGACCCCACGGGTATCCTCGCGACCCGTGGGCCGGGCGCTCCTCCTCCGCGCGCTCCTCCTCGGGACGCTCCTCGCGACCGCCTGCCTCCGGCCGCGCGCGAGCGAGGCGCCGCTCCGCTTCGTCCTCCTCCACACGAACGACCTCCACGGCCAGCTCCTCCCCCGGGAGGTGCGCTCCCCCTCGGGGGAGGGGACGGCGCGCGTGGGGGGATTCGCGACGATCGGCGCGTACGTCGCCGCCGCGCGCGAGGAGGCGCGGACATCGGGAGCCGACCTCCTCCTCGTCGACGCGGGGGACTGGTACCAGGGGACGCCGGAGGGGGCGCGGACGAAGGGCGGGGCGGTCGTCGAGTGGATGAACCTCGTCGGATACGACGCCGCCGCGCTCGGCAACCACGAGTTCGACCATGGCCTGGGGAACCTCCGCCGCCTCCTCGACCTCGCGAAGTTTCCGGTCCTCGCGGCGAACGTGCTCGAGAGGAAGACGGGGGAGCGCCTCCCCGGGATCCGCCCGCACGCCGTCCTCGAGAGGAAGGGGATCCGCTTCGCCTTCGTCGGGCTCCTCGCCCACCTCACCCCCGAGCTGACGACCGCGGCGATCGGGGAGGAGCTGCGGTTCATCCGCGAGGAGGAGGCCCTCCCGGGCGCCCTCGCCGCCGCGCGGAGGGAGGCGGACCGCGTCTTCCTCCTCACGCACTGCGGGGTCGAGACCGACCGCGCCCTCGCGCGTCTCGCGCCGGAGGTGCCCCTCGTGATCGGCGGCCACTCCCACACGCGCCTCGCCGAGCCGCAGCGCGTGGGCTCGACCCTCGTCCTCCAGACCGGCGCGAAGGGGGACGCGATCGGGCGCGTCGAGTTCACCGTCGATCGGGCGACGAAGGAGATCGGATCGATCCGGGCGCGGCTCGTCGACCTCGCTCCCGGCGTCCAGGGGGAGGATCCGGCCTCGGCGGCGATCGTCCGGCGCGAGGAGGCGGCCGTCCGCGCGGAGATGGAGGAGGAGGTCGGCACCCTCCTCGCGGACCTCCCCAGGGGATCCGGGAACGGCTCGAGCCCGGCCGGCAACCTCGTCGCCGACGCGATGCGCGAGGCGGGGGCCGCCGACGTCGCGTTCACGAACAAGGGGGGGGTGCGGGCCTCCCTCCTCGCGGGCCCGGTCACCCGGCGCTCCTTCTTCGAGCTCCTCCCCTTCGAGAACACAGTCGTCGTCCTCGAGATGACGGGGGCGGAGATCGAGGAGGCCCTCCGCTCCTCGCTGCGCGGGGAGGGGCGCACCCCGCTCGAGGCGAGCGGGATCCTCGTGAGGTGGCGGCGCGCCCCGGAGGGGCGGGGGGACCTCGTCTCCGCGAGCTTGGGGGGCGCCCCCCTCGATCCTGGACGCAACTACCGCGTCGCGGTGAACTCCTTCCTCGCCCGGGGGGGGGACGGGTATCGCGCGTTCGAGGGTCCCTCGAAGCGGGAGGACAAGGGGGTGCTCCTCCGGGACGCCGCCGTCGAGTGGTTCCGGCGCCGATCCCCGGTCCGCCCTGTCCCCGAGGAAAGGTTCGAGGAAACGCCCTAAGGGTCTTGCCCGTCCAATCAGGGGGTAGGATTCTTGGTGGCCCCCGGCCCCCCCCCCAGGGCGCCCCCGTCCATCTCCTTCGCCGCTCTTCTCGTCTTCGCGGGTGGTCCCCCCGCCGGCTCGTCCGATCCGCTGAGGGAGGCCGCGGCCGCCCGGCTCGGGGTGCCCTCCGCGCGGCTCGTGGAGATCGCCCGGGCGCAGCGCTCCTACCCCGTCCTCGGCGAGACGCTCCTCGCCGGCTCCTTCCGCGATCCCTCGACCCATCGTCTCGCGAACGTCGCGATCGACGCCTCCGGTCGGGAGCGGCAGCCTTCCGAGCTCGACCTCCTCGAGGAGGCGGCCTCGAGGGCCCGCTTCGGGAAGAAGGAGCCCGCCCTCGCCGCGGCTCTCGAGTCGGCCTCGCCCGAGGCGCTGCTCCCGATCGGCGTCTGGCTCGACACGATCGCGCTCGGCTTCGATCCCCGCCTCGACCTCGTCGCGCGCCTCGCGGGGGCGCGCACGATGCCGGAGGTGAACGCGGCGCTCGCCGCCTCCGCCTCGCTCCACGCCTCCGCCATGCGCGGGGGGGTCACGGGCCCCTTCGCCGCGGCGGCGGCCGGGGAGGGCTTCGAGGTCCGGTTCGTCGGGGACCACGTCCCGGTCGTCTACCTGACGGGCCCCGCCTCCCTCCTCCCGTGGCTCGAGGGGCGACCCGAGGTCGTGTCGATCCACCTCGAGCGCGAGGCGGGCCTCGAGCTCGACCGGTCCGTCGCCACGATCCGGGCCGACCGTGTCTGGAGCGCGCCGAACGGGGTGACCGGGGTCGGGGCGATCGCGACGGACATCGAAGGGGGAGGGATCACGAACCTCAACCCCTACCTCCCCACGCCGATCCTCTACCAGCAGGCGTCCGGCTCCTTCTCGTCCCACGCCACCGCGATCGGGGGGATGATCGCGAGCGACCACCCGGTCGACCGCGGCGTCGCCTACGGGGCGACCCTCTACTCCGCCAACCTCTCGACGAGCGAGGCGAACACGATCTCGGGGATGAACTGGGCGGTCGCGAACGGGAGCCACGTCGCGAACGTGAGCCTGTTCCTCGGCCAGCTCGACCCCCCGATCCTGAACCTCGGCGACCGCGCGTTCGACTACATCATCCGGAACACGGGCCGCCTCATGGTGAAGTCGGCCGGGAACCAGGGGACCGGCACGGGGCTCGTCACGAGCCCGGGGCGCGGCTGGAACGTGCTCACCGTCGGGAACGAGAACGACTCGAACACGGTCCTCTGGGGGGACGACTCGATGTCCTCCTCCTCCTCCTGGGTCGACCCGATCACGGGGGTGCAGAAGCCCGAGGTCGCCGCGCCCGGGACCTCGATCAACTCGACGACGCTCGCCTCGCCGTGGGTCGGGGCGACCGGGTCCGGGACCTCGTACGCGGCGCCCCACGCGCTCGGCACGGCCTGCCTCCTCTACGAGCGCGACCCGCAGCTCGCCGCCTGGCCCGAGGCGATCAAGGCGATCCTCATGGCCTCGGCCTGGCACAACGTCGAGGGGGCGGCCCTCTTCTCCGACAAGGACGGGGCGGGCGCCGTCCACGCCTTCGCCGCCGACCAGGTCGTGCAGCGAGGGACGAACGGCTACGTCCGCGGGATCCTGACCGCGGCGTCCTTCAACGCCTCCGGCCAGTTCGACCTCCCCTTCGCGCTCCAGCGCAACAACCGAGCGCGCGTCGTCCTCTCTTGGGACAGCGCCCCCTCGGGTCCGCCGGGCTACACGACCGACACGCTCGCCGCCGCCTTCGATCTCCTCGTCCTCGATCCCCTCGGGGCGACCGTCGCCTCCGCCACCCACCCCTTCTCCTCGTTCCGGATCCTCGAGTTCGTCCCGGCCCTCACGGGGACCTACACGGTGCGCCTTCAGCAGACGCTGTTCACGGGCGCCTCCGAGCCCTACGCGGTCGCCGTGAGCCAGTACTTCGACACGCACACGAACCGGGTGACCGGCGCCGTGCCGCTCCCGATCGGCGTCACGACGGCGCTCGCCGGCGAGGACCCCTACCACGCCGGCTCCGGCGGATTCGTCGTCCTCGGCCTCTCCGGCGTCTCCGACGGAAACGGCTACGTCGTCGGGGACCACACCGTCCCGATCGTCGACGACGGGACGATCCTCCTGCCCCTCCAGTACCCCGCCCTCTTCCCCGGGTTCAGCGGCACGATCTCCGCGACGGGGACCCAGGCCTTCTCGGTGGCCGTCCCGAACGTCCCCGAGCTCCTCGGGCTCTCGCTCTCCTTCTCGTTCGTCACCCTCGTCGTCGGCGCTCCCCTCGGCGTGGGGGAGATCTCGCCCGGCGTCTCCGTCACGATCGTCCCGTAGCGGCGCTCCTTCCCGAGAGGGGCGCGGCCCGGCACCATACGGCCCGCGCGCCGGAGGGCCCCCTCCCTCGATGCGGCGCGGGAGCGGTCATGGTCTTCCCGGCGATCGTCGTCCCTTCCTGCGTCCAGGTTTCGCAGGTCCCGGAGGTCCTCGGTGCGTGGCTCGGACCGGTCGCGATCGTCGCCGGGGCCGCGCTCGGGGGCTACGTCGTCAAGGCGCTCCTCCTGCGGCGCCTGCGCGCGCTCTTCGCGAAGACCGAGACTCGCCTCGACGACCTCCTGATCAACGCGATCCAGCGCCCGCTCCTCCTCTGGTTCGTCCTCGCGGGGATCGCCGTGGCGGCGAGGGCCGCCCCCCTCTCGGAACACAGCCGCGACCTCCTGCGCGACGGGGTCCGGGTCGCTTTCCTCGTCTCCGTCACCCTCGCGCTCGCCCGGTTCGCCTCCGACGCGGTCCGCACCTCCTCCGTGCGGATGGCGGGGGGGCCGGTCTCGACGAGCCTCGCCGCGAACCTCGTGCGCGCCCTCGTCCTCGGGATGGGGGCCCTCCTCGTCCTCTCGAACGTCGGGCTCGAGATCACCCCCGTCCTGACCGCGCTCGGCGTGGGATCCCTCGCCGTCGCCCTCGCCCTCCAGGACACCCTCTCGAACCTCTTCGCCGGGATCCACATCACGGCGAGCCGGATGATCGAGGTCGGCGACTACGTCCGCCTCGACTCGGGGCATGAGGGGCGCGTTGGCGACGTGGGGTGGCGGTTCACGCGGCTTCGCGACCCGGCCGACAACGAAATCCTCGTCCCGAACGCGAAGCTCGCCCAGGCGATCGTCGTCAACTACGAGAAGCCGAGCGCCGAGGTCGCCGTCCCGGTCCCGATCGGGGTCGCCTACGGCTCCGACCTCGAGGCGGTCGAGCGCGTGACCCTCGAAGTCGCCCGCGGGGTGCAGGCGGAGGTCGAGGGAGCCGTGCGGGGGTTCGAGCCGGCCCTCGTCTTCCAGTCCTTCGGGGACTCCTCGATCGCCTTCACGGTCGTCCTGCGGGCGGGCACCTTCCCCGGGCGGGGGAAGCTCGTCCACGAGTTCGTGAAGCGACTCCACGCACGCTACGCGAAGGAGGGGATCGAGATCCCCTTCCCCCAGCGCGTCGTCCACCTCCACGACGCCCGGGCCTGATCGGAGGGGTCAGGTCCCCTTCTCGACGCGGACCGCGAGGGACCCCTCGCGCGCCGGCCAGCGGGCGAGGAGCGCGATCCCCTGGGTCGTCCGCTCGAAGTCCTTCTCCGATCGGGAGAGGGTCTGGACCGGGAAGGTCCAGATCTGCGCGGCGGTCCCGTTGGCGCTGTTGCCGCCGTT
>CBRGOK010000083.1:0-10020 GCA_967798035.1 uncultured bacterium | reverse complement strand
GGGGAAGTGGCGGAGGATCTGGGGGACGAGCCGGACGAGGAGGAAGATCCCCCGGCGGCCAACTTCGCGCGCCCGCCGGGGGAACCCGACTCCGTGTCGGTCACGATCCAGCTGAAGCCCGCGAAGGGGGGGGGGGCCCGGTTCCTGCTGCGGGAATCGGTCCTCGCCGAGCGGCGCGGCTGAACGGCGGCCGGCGATCCCCGCCTGGGGACCCCGCCCCTCCTCAGGGCTTCCGGCAGACGAACGCGATCTGACACGGGATCGCCAACTCCTCCGACTCGACCTCGTGCACCTCCACCTCGAAGCCGATCTCCCCGAGCCTCCGCGGGAGGTCGCGCCCGTAGAGCCGGTGGACGGCGGGATCCCCCCGCGGGACCCCGCTTCCGTCGGAGGATCGACCGCAGTACGCCCGATCCGCGCAGACCCGCCCCGCGGATAGAGTTCCCGCCTCGATGGCCCCGACTCGCGCGCGCGCCCCCCGATCCTCCCGCCCGCCCCGCGCGCCGATCGACGAGGCCCTCACCCGACTCCGTCAGGGAGGGCTCGTCCTCAACGGCGCGGAGCTGCGCGCCTTCCACCGCTCCTTCCCCCGGATCTACAACCACTACGCCGGACACTTCGCCCTCGCGCCCGGGATGGGACGCCGGAAGCTCGAGGCCTACGCCATGATCGAGGCGCTCGAGACGGTCTACATCTCCGAGATCCCGCGACTCCTCGGCCTGTCCGCCGCCGCCATCCACCGCCGCTTCCGCCTCTTCCACGACCGCCTCCTCCACTGACGGCGCCGGGCTACTTGGGGAGGAGGCCGCGGTCGAGGTGGTAGCGCATCCCGTCCGCGAGGACATGGACGGCGAGGCCGACTCCGGTCGAGGGATCCCCCTTCTTCGCGCGGACCGGATCGGCCTTGCGCGCGTCGACGACGACGGCGTTCCCGCGCCCCTCGACGACGAACGAGCGGTCCGCGACGATCACCGCCGTCCCCTCGTCGATCCCGACGCCGACTAGTTCGGGACGGTCGAGCACGGCTCCGAGGAGCCGGTTGAATCGCCGGCGCTTGAGGAAGTGCTGGTCGACGATGACCTCGGGCCAGAGGGCGAGCCCCTCGACGATCTCCGTCGCTCCCCCCGTCACGCTCTCGAGATCCGCCTCCCCGGTGATCATCGCCTTCGACATCGCGGCGGCCCCGGCGCTGGTGCCGCCGACGACCGCCCCTTCGACGTAGCGCGCTCGGATCGCCTCCGGGAGCCCCGTCCCCGCCAGCGCCTTCACGAGGCGGTTCTGGTCGCCGCCTCCCATCCAGATCAGGCTCGCACCGCGCACGGAGGCGAGGGCCGCGGCCGTGTCGGCGAGGTCGAGGATCGAGACTTTCGACGCGCCCGCCCCCTTCCACATCTCGACCGCGGACTTCCCGGCGTCGGGCTGGGCCGAGGCCTGCGGGACGACGAGGACCGATGCCTCGGGCCCGCCGGCGAGCTCCAGCGCGTGGCGCGGGACGGACTCGGGGATCGAGCCGCCGCCGACGATCACGAGCCGCCCCTTCGGGGCGTCGCCGGCCGGACGGACCGGGTGGCACACCGACCCGACGTCCGGGGGGGACTCGGGGAGGCCACGACCCACGTGGGTCGTCCCCCGTCCGTCGTGGGCGAGGGAGGCCGAGGCGAGGAGGGACCAGGCGAGCGGGGCGAGGCGCATGCGACGGGCGTCGGGCGGACCGTTTGTACCGCTCCCCCTCGCCGCTCGAAAGCCGGCCGCTCGACGGGCGGGGCGCGCGGGACTACGAGGATGGGCGAGTGAACGCCGCCGCGATCCTCGTTCCCGGCGACGCCGCGGTGCTCGCCGCGCGGCTTCAGATGGCGTTCACGCTCGCCTTCCACATCGTCCTCGCCTGCCTCGGCGTCGGGCTCCCCGTCCTCCTTCTCGTCGCCGAGGGGAAGTTTCTCCGGACGGGAGACGAGGGATGGCGCACCCTCGCGCGGCGCTGGTCAAAGGCCTTCGCCGTCCTCTTCGCGGTCGGGGCGGTCTCCGGCACGGTCCTCTCCTTCGAGCTCGGCCTCCTCTGGCCGCGCTTCGTCGGGACGTTCGGAGCGGTCATCGGCCTCCCCTTCACCCTCGAGGCCTTCGCCTTCTTCCTCGAGGCGATCTTCCTCGGCCTCTACCTCTACGGCTGGGACCGCCTCTCGCCACGGGCGCACTGGTGGTGCGGCGTCCCGGTCGCGGCGGCCGGCCTCGCCTCGGCCTGGTTCGTCGTCACGGCGAACGCCTGGATGAACGCCCCTCGGGGCTTCCGCCTCGAGGGGGACGCGCTCGCCGACGCGGACCCGATTGCGGCGATGCTCAACCCCGCGACGGGGGCGCAGACGACCCACATGATCCTCGCCGCGTACGTGGTGACGGGCTTCCTCGTCGCCTCGTGCCACGCGGCGGCGCGGTTGCGGGGCGATGGGCGCCTGTTCCACCGCCGCGCGCTGGCACTGGGCCTCGCCATGGGCGCGGTCTGCGCGCCCGCCCAGATCGTGGTGGGAGACTGGGCAGCGAGGGTCGTCGCGAGGACCCAGCCCGTGAAGTTCGCGGCCCTCGAGGGGCAATTCCGGACGCAGGCGCGGGCGCCGCTTCGCGTGGGAGGGTTTCCCGACGAGGAAAGGGGAGAGACGCGCTTCGCGCTCGAGATCCCGGGCGCCCTCTCCTGGCTCGCGCACGGCGACGCGGACGTCCCGGTCCGCGGCCTCGAGGAGGTGGCGCCCGAGGATCGTCCCCCCGTCGCGATCGTGCACCTCGCCTTCCAGTTCATGGTCGCCTCGGGGTTCCTGCTCCTCGGACTCGCCGCCTGGACCGGCTGGGCCCGGTGGAGGAAGGGTCGCCTTCCCGAGAGCCGGGCCTTCCTCCGCGCCCTCCTCGTCGCGGGTCCGCTCGCCGTTCTCGCGATGGAGGCGGGGTGGGTCGTCACGGAGGTCGGCCGCCAGCCCTGGATCGTCCAGGGGGTGATGAGGACGGCGGAGGCCGCGACCGACGCTCCCGGAACGGGCTGGGTCCTCGCGGCGACGCTCGCGGCCTACGCCGCGATCGGGGCGGGGACCCTTCTGGCGCTTCGACGGCTCGCCCGGCAGCCCATCCCGCCGGACCCACGTGACCCCTGAGCTGTTCGTCCTCGGGGCGACCCTCCTCGCGCTCACGCTCTACGCGCTCCTCGGAGGGGCGGACTTCGGCGCGGGGATCTGGGAGTTCAACACGGCGCTCCAGGCTTCGCCGAGGGAACGGGCGCTCCTCTACCGGGCGATCGGACCGGTCTGGGAGGCGAACCACGTCTGGCTGATCTTCGTCCTCGTCGCGCTCTTCTCCGCGTTTCCCCCCGCCTTCGCGGCGGCCTGCCGCGCGCTCTGGCTCCCGCTCCTCCTCGGCCTCCTCGGGATCGTCTTCCGCGGGGCGGCCTTCGCCTTCCGCTCGGCGCCGGACCCGGACGGCCGACGGCCCCTCCTGTGGGAGACGCTCTTCGCGATGGCCTCGACGGCCGCGCCGTTCTTCCTCGGCGCCTCCGCCTGGGCGATCGCCTCGGGCCGGCTCGCCCCGGACGGGGACCCGCTCCTCGGCTGGGTGAACCCGATGTCGATCTTCGGCGCCTTCTTCTCCGTGGCCGCCTGCGCCTACCTCGCGGCGGTCTACCTCGCGCGGGACGCGCGACGGGAGGAGGGCCCGGACCTGGCGGAACTCTGGCGACGGCGCGCCCTCGTCGCCGGCGCCTGGATGGGCCTCCTCTCGGCGGCGGGCCTCGCCCTCGTCGCGACGGAAGCGCCCTCGCTCTGGGAGGGCTTCCGCCGTCGAGCGGCCCCTCTCGTGGTCCTGTCCGGGGCGGGGGGGATCTCCTCGCTCGCCTTCCTCCTCGCGCGCCGCGAGACGGCGGCGGCCGCCGGGGCCGCGTGCGCCGTCGGCGGGGTCGTCCTCGGTTGGGGAGTCGGCCAGTTCCCTGCGATCCTCCCCCCCGACTTCACCGTGGAGGGGACGAAGGCCCCCGCCGCCGTCCTGCGGCCGCTGGCGATCGGCATCGGCCTCGGCGTCGCGCTCCTCGTCCCCTCGCTCGGCTTCCTCTTCTACCTCTTCAAGGGGAAGCGGCCCGCCTGAAGCGGCGCCTCAGGGCCGGTACCGGGAGGCCCCGGCGGAGGGGCTCCAGGGGGAGCCCGGCTCGAAGGTCTCCCAGAGGAGGCGCGAGACCCGGCGCAGGAGGACGAACCCCTCGTTGTCCTCCTTCCAGGACTGGTCCTTCTGGTTCTTCGTGACGACGCAGAAGACGTAGTCCCCCGAGGGGGCGTTCACGAGGACGACCTCCGACCGGGAGCCGTTGACCGCCCCCTGCTTCGAGGCGACCTGCACCCCGGGCGGGACCTGGGAGAGGGACTCCCCATCCCAGTAGGAACGGCAGAGGATCCGGTACATCTGGGCGCTCGCGCCGGGCCCGATCGCCCTCCCCTCTCGGATCCGGACGAGGAGCTCCGCCATCTCGCGCGGCGTCGTCTGCCCCCAGCCGAACTCCTCCTTCTCCTTCTCGCGCCCCTCCGTCCTGGAATTGACGCGCGTCCTCGGGAAGCCGTTCGCCTCGAGCCAGCGGTTGATCGCGCTCCCCCCTCCCGCGAGCTCCTGGCACCAGAGGCTCGCCGTGTTGTCGCTGAAGGAGACCATGAGAGCGACGAGCTTCGAGAGGGGGAGCTTCTCCCCATCCTTGAACGAGCCGAGGAGATCCTCCCCGGGGTACTGGCGCGTCCCCCGGTACTCGAGGGGTTTCCGCCAGTCGAGCTCGCCGCGCTCGAGGGCGTCGAAGACCCCGACGAGGATCGGCACCTTGACCATGCTCGCCGTGGGGAAGCTCTCCTCCGCGCGGATCGCGACCTCGCGTCCGGAGCCGAGGTGGCGCACGTAGATGCCGACGTCCCCCTGGACCGCCTTCGCGAGCTCCCCCAGCCGGGCCGACAGCGCCGGGTCGGCCTTCGGCCCGGAAGTCTGCGAGGAAATCCCCGCGCCGAGAATCGCCGCCAGGGAGGGGATGGCGAGGAGGGATCTCATGGCTCGCGGGGGATTCTAGGGCGCGCTCACAGACGGGCCCGGCACTCCTCCCCCGCGCCCGCGCGCGCGCGGAACCGCGGGACGGAGACCGGCTTCCCCTCCGGGAAGAAGGAGAGGCGCCGCTCCTTCCCCTCCTCCTCGATCGTGAGCTCGATCGGGCGATCGACCCGTCCGCGATGGACGCTCCATCGCCGGAGGGGCTGTCCGTCGCGCAGTCCCTCCCGGAAAGCGGCCGACTCGGCGATCACCCCCGTGACGACCTTCGCGGCGAGGGAAGCCTGGATGTCGAATCCCGGTTCGTAGGAGGCGCGCTCGACCGTCTCCCCCTCGAGGCACGGGGCGAGGAGGTCGGTCGGGATCTCCGGCGTCCCGCCCTCGACGACGATCCGGCGCAGGCGCTCCGCGCACTCCTTCCCGGCGTAGGACTCGGCGAGCGCGAGGAGGCCCTCCGTGCTCACCTTGGCTCCGCGCCGCCCGCGGGCGAGGAGGTCCCGCATGAGTTCGTCGAGGCTGCGCACCCCCCCCGAGGCCTTGCGGATCGCGGCGTCGAGGAGGAGCGCGACGACCTCGCCGCGGAGGTAGGGGAGCCGCTCGACCCTCTCGTCCTTCCAGTAGTCGCGGAGGATCCGCTCGTTCGGCTCGTTCCGCACGGGGCTCGCGAGGTAGGCGCCGACCCGTTCGCTCAGGTCCGCCGCGTACTCCTCGAGCGTGATGAGTCCGGCCCGGAGCAGGAGCCGCCGCGCGTAGAAGTCCGTGAATCCCTCCGAGAACCAGTAGACGAGGGCCTCCGGCTCGAGGCGGGGCATCTTCTGGCCGTTCCAGTTGTGGAAGAGCTCGTGCGCGAGGAGCCAGCGCAGGCCGCGGCCCATCTCCGCCTCCTCCTCGATGCCGGTCCCCGGCAGGAGGAAGAGGGCGAAGGAGTCCGTGAGCCCCGTCCCTCCGAGGGAGCGCGACCGCGGGTTCCTCACTCCGACCGGGACGAGGCTCACCAGGAAGTGGGGATCGCCGTGGTCGTCGAAGAAGTCGCGCTCGGCGACGACGATCCGGCGCACGAGGTCGACGTAGAGGTCGTCCGAGAAGCCCCAGTCCTCTCCGGCGATGGCGACGTGGAGCGTCCCGCCCCGAAGCGGGACGGGGACCACGCGGAGGTCCCCCGCGACGTAGAGGCCGTAGACGAACTCGTGGAGCGGGCGGCGGATCCGGCGGGGCTCGGGGCCCGCCCCGAAGGAGGAGACGACCTTCCAGCCCGCCTCGGAGAATCCGACCCAGCGAATCTCGATCGAGCGGGGCTCCTCCCCCTCGAGGGGGTCGGGGACGACGAGGCCCGTCGTTCCGACGAGGTGGAAGAGGTCGGGGAGGACGGCGGGTCGGTAGCGCGACTCGCGCTCGTCCCCGATCCGCTCCCCCGTCGGCGCCAGCTCGTAGACGACCTCGAGGGGCGCCCCGGGAGGGTGGCGGACCGACCAGCGGTGCGGGGCCGGTCGCTCGGCGGGGAGCGCCTTCCCCGACGCGTCCCGGACCTCGAGGGCCCGGATCCCCTTCTCGAAATGCTCGACTCCGCCCCAGCGCTCGGAGATCGAGAAGCTCGTCGTCCCCTCCTTCGCCCCCCGAGCCTCGATCCGCACGCGCACGAAGGTCTCGGGCGAGCGGACGAGCTCGAACGTGCACCGCGCGTCGAGATCGGGGGGAAGCCCCTCCCCGCACGGGAGCGCCGCGAGGAGAGGCGCGAGGGATCCGAGGAGCCCGCGGAGGCCCACCCCCGGTCAGCGCGAGCCGTCCCCGTTCCCGCCGAGGTGCTTCATCAGGATCGCCTCGGCCTGCTCGAGGAGGCTCTGCAGCTCGGGGTCGTCGAACCGCAGCGACGCGACGTACTCCTTCCAGCCCGCCTCGAGCTTCTCGATGTCGTGGCCGCGGAAGGCGGCGGCGTTCGAGAGGTCCATCCGGTGCTTGTCTTTGAAGACGACGAGGTAGTTCGGGATGATCGCGCGGACCTTCGGGTCGGGGTGGGTGAGGAGGTAGTGGGTCATCGACCACCCCTGCGCGTAGAAGGTCTGCGCGTCGGCGTAGTACTTCTCCTGCGTGAAGTCGAGGATGTCCTTCCAGGTCGCGGTCTTCCCGGAGAGGAGGCCGAGGCGCAGCGCGGGGAAGCGCACGTCGAGCGGCGGGACGTTCCGGAAGGCCTCCGCGTTCGGCACGTCCGGCGAGGCCCGGTAGAAGAAGTCGCCGAGCCCCTCGTCGAGCCAGGAGGGGAAGCCGACCTGGGAGACGATGTAGTGGTGGAAGTACTGGTGCCACCCCTCGTGGGAGAGGACGCCGAGGAGGTCGTGGGAGAGGCGGGTGCGCAGCTGCTGGAGGATCGGCCAGGCCTCCTTCCGCCAGGCGGGCGCGTCGTCCGGGGGCTTCTCCGTCTCGAGGCGCTTCTTAATCTCCTCCTCGACCTGCTTCGGGTCGCGCGTCGACTTGCCTCCGATCTTCCCCGTGTCGTAGCAGACGAGCTCCTTCTCGCCCTGGCTGTAGTAGGCGGCCGAGCCCGGCGGAGATCCGTAGTCGAGGTAGTGCTTGCGGCTCGCGAAGACCTTGAGGATGTACTTGTCCCGGGGCTTGTTGAACGGACGGAACGTCTCGTAGGACTTCATCATCCCCTCGAGATGGTCCGTGATCAGCGCCGTCGTCTCGGGGGAGAGCTCCGACTGGACCTGGTAGGAGCGGGTCTCCTGGAGGGTCCAGCCCGGGGGACAGTCGCGCGGCTTCCACTTCCCTCGTCGCAGGTCCTTCTCGCGCTCCTGCGGTTGGAGAAGGAGGAGGGCGAGGGGGAGGAGGGCCGCGGCGGACATCGCGGCCCCAGTCTGCAAGGGGCCTCCGGGGGCCGCAACCGTCAGCGCCCGAGGTATCCGAGGGCGCGGAGCCCCTCCCGGTGCTCCGCGGAGAGCTCGCGGCGGCGGCGCGCGACGAGGTCGGCGAGGTTCAAGAACGGATCGACGCTCTCCTCCACGTAGCGGGCGAGGACCGTCTCGAGCGGACGCCAGGTCGCGTCTCCGGGCTCGATCGGATTCCTCTCTCCCGGGTCGGCCCTCAGGTCGTAGCGCTCGAGGCGGACGATCGTCCCCCGCTCGACGGTGGCCACGACCTTGCGGTCGGCGGAGCGGACGGCCCGCACCGTGTCCTCCCTCTCGTGGAGCCGGTAGGGAGGCGTCGGGAGGAGGTTCCACGAGGCGTCGAACAGGGCGTGGCCGTCGAGTCGGCGCGCGGGCAGCCCGAGGACCGCCAGGACGGTCGGGACGAGGTCGACGAGGCTCGCCGGCTCGCGGACGCGCGCGCCCCTCCCCCCGGGCGGCCGGACGAGGAAGGGGACGCGCGCGCACGGCTCGTAGACGTTCGCCCCGTGCTCGAAGACCTCGCCATGCTCGCCGAGGCTCTCCCCATGGTCGGCCGTGAAGGCGAAGAGGCTCCGGTCGAGGAGGCCGCGTGCGCGAAGCTCGCCGAGGAGGGCGCCCATCTCCTCGTCGAGGCAGCGGATCTCCGAATCGTAGGCCGCGACGTACGCGGCGCGGTCCTCCGTGCCGAGGTACTGGTAGTCGGGGATCGCCTCCCGCGGGAGCCGCTCCCCGCCCGCGGCCTCGAAGTGGGCGACCGGAGGCCGGTAGGGGCCGTGCGGGTCCATCCAGTGGACCCAGAGGAAGAAGGGGCGCTCGCGGGGCTCCGCGAGCCAGCGCCGGACGGCGGCGGCGGTGTCGGAGGCCGAGCGCTCGTAGATCGGGCGGCGGGGCTCGCGCGTCGGCATCTCCTCGTCGTAGCGCTCGAAGCCGCGGTCGAGCCCGGAGAAGTCGCGCTTGAGGACGAAGTTCGACACGAACGCCGCCGTCTCGTACCCCGCCTCCGCCAGGAGCCCCGCGAGGGTCGCCGGACCCTCCGAGAGGGGCTGGTAGAGCGAGCGCACGCCGTGGCGGTGCGGGAGGAGCCCCGTCATCAGGGACGCGACGGCGGGGGTCGTCTTCGAGCGCGGGGTGATCGCGTTCTCGAAGACGATGGACTCCCCCGCGAGGAGGTCGAGGTTCGGCGAGGTCGGCCGATCGTGGCCGTGGAAGCCGAGGCGGTCGGCGCGCAGCGTGTCGACCGTGAAGAGGATGACGGGGAGCGGGTTCGCGGGTCGGGGATCGTGCCGCGGCCGCAGGACGACGAGTCCGGTCGCCACCAGGAGGGCCGCCGCAACCGCGGGGATCGTTCGCATGGTCCCGCGCCGTTAATCGGCAGGGGAGGGCGGCCGATGAAGGACCCGCAGTGTCGACGCGCACGGCATCGCCGCCCCGGCCCGCGCACCGGGCCGCTCCCGCCGACCGTCCGGAGGCATCCGAGGAAGCGGCCGGCGGCGGGACGGTCTTCCTCCGGAACGTCCGGGCGCTCCTCCTCGGCGGGATCGGGACCGGCGCGGTCCGCGGGCTGCGGAGCGTCGTCCTCTCGCGGCTGCTCGGCCCCGCCGGGTACGGCCACCTCGACCTCGCGATCTTCTTCTCCCGGACCCTCGCGAGCCTCGCCCGTCTCGGGCTGGCGGACGCGACGGTCCGCTTCGGGGCGGGACTCCCCGCGCCGAAGGCGCGGCTCCTCGCCCGCCGCTCCTCGGCGGTCGTCGCGCTCGCCGCGGCGCTCCTCGCCCCGATCGGCGCGATCCTCTCCGCGAGCGCCCTCGGCCGGGCGGGGCCCGAGCCGATCGTCGTCGCCGCCGCCGCGTTCGCGGCGGTCCCCCCCCTCGCCGTCGCCGACGTCGCCCGGTCCTACTTCCTCGCGCGCCAGGACTTCGCGACGCCGACCCGCGTCGGGCTCGCCACCGCCCTGGGGGGCTTCCTCCTCGAGGCGCTGGCGGTCCTCGCGGGCCTCGGGGTCCCCGGCGTGCTCGGGGCCTCGCTCCTCGTCTCCATCGGGGCGCGCGCGGCCGTCGCGCGGGCGTGCGCGAGGGATCGCGCGGCGGCCGCCGCG
>CBRGOK010000082.1:0-10034 GCA_967798035.1 uncultured bacterium | reverse complement strand
CGGTGAAGATCCCCCCGCCCTCGTTGCGGTAGAGGCGGCTCGGCTGCGGGACGACCGGCAGCCCCGCGTTGCCGAGGAGCGCGTCGAGGTCCCCGTCCCCGTCGACGTCCCCCAGCGCGACGGCGAGGGTCGGGAGGCTCGCGGCGGGGAGCTGGGCGGTCGCGTCCACGAACGACCCCGCGCCGAGGTTCAGCCACAGCCGGGTCTGTCCCACGCCGCCGAGGAGCGCGTCGAGGTCCCCGTCCCCGTCGACATCCCCCAGGGCGAGGGCGTTCGTGTTCCCGAGGACCGCGGGGAGCTGCGCGGTGGCGTCCGCGAAGGTCCCCGAGCCGTCGTTCGTCCAGAGCCGGCTCTGCCCCGCGTTGCCGAGGAGCGCGTCGAGGTCCCCGTCCCCGTCGAGGTCCCCGAGCGCGACGGCGAGGGTCGCGAAGGATCCGCCGGGGACCTGCGCCGGCGAGTCCTGGAAGAAGCCGGCGCCGTTGTTGAGGAGGAGCCGGTTCGGACCGGAGTTCCCGAGGACCGCGTCGAGGTCCCCGTCCCCGTCGACGTCCCCGAGGGCGAGGGCGTTCGTGTTCCAGGCAATCGGGGGGAGGAGCCCGGGGGCCTCGGCGAAGGTCCCCGCGCCGGCGTTCAGGAGGAGGCGGCAGGGCGCCCCGTAGACCGCGAGGAGGGCGTCGAGGTCCCCGTCCCCGTCGAGGTCCCCCAGCCCGACCCCGCTCGCGTCGACGGGCATCGCCGGCACGGCGGAGGTCGCCTCCGAGAAGACCCCGGCCCCCCCGTTCCGGTAGAGCGCGGTGCGGCCGACGCCGGAGACGCAGGCGTCGAGGTCCCCGTCCCCGTCGACGTCGCCGAAGGCGACCTCCGTCGCGAAGTCGACGGCGGAGGGGACCATCCGACGGAGCTCCCCGAAGAGGGGAGCCTGCGCGGGGGCCGAGGAGGTTCCCGCGAGGATGGCGAGGGTCATCCCGCCGAGGTGGCGCAAGATTCACATCTCCCCTTCTCGTCGGAGCGTGGAAACATCGTAGGCGCTCGCAGCGAGATTCCACAAGGGGCGCGGGGGACGGACCTCCGCCCCGGAGTCGCTCACGCGCGGGCGGCCCGCCACGCCGCGGCCGAGATCCGGTAGCGGACATGCCGGAATCCGGCGAAGTCCCACTCGGCCTCGTAGCGCAGGCCGCACTTCTCCATCACCCTTCGGGAGGCCCGGTTCCAGGGGAGGGTCCAGGAGGCGATCGAGGGGAGGCCGAGGTCTTCGAAGCCGGCCCGCAGGCACACCCGCGCGATCTCGGTCGCGAAGCCCCTCCCCCAGGCCTCGGCGGCGAGGTGGTAGAGGAGGCCAACCTCGTCGGCCCCCTCCACGACGTAGCGCTGCAGGCCCGCCCGCCCGACGAGCCCTCCTTCCTCCCGCTCCCTGAAGACCCAGAGCCCGAATCCGTGACGTTCCCAGTGCCCGAGGTGCCGCTCCATCGCCGCGGCCGATTCCTCCTCGGTCAGGACCCTCCCCCCCAGGGTCGCCATGACGCGCGGATCGGCGTCGAGGGCGCTCCGGAGGGCCGAGGCATGCGCCTCGCGCACGCGTTCGCCGCGGAGCCGCGGCGTCTCGATCGATTCGAGGGAGGCCACGACGGATCCGGTCGAATCGGCCGGCGACCCCATGCGATCTCCTAGGCCCGCGAACGCCGCGCGCCCGCAGCTGCGGGCGCCTCCGCCCCGGTCCCGCGACGGGCGAGCGGGGACATGAACGAGTTCGCTCCCGTCAGGCTGGGGGCGCTGTGCCGCGCGACGAGTCGGGGCTTCCCGAGGACCCCCGAGAGTCGACGGACGGCGGGCATGATCCTCGACCTCGTGATCGAGGTCTCGAGGAGGGCGTAGGAGAGCTCGGTGCCCCGGCAGTCCCAGACGCCCGCCACCCTCCCATCGACGAGGAGGACGTTCGTCGTGTTCCCGTGGGGATCGACGACGCAGTCCTTCCACCCCGGCTCGAGGAACCGGGAGCGGTCGTCGTGGGCCATCAGCAGGGCGTCCCAGTGCGGGAGGAGGAGGAGAGACTTCCAGCGCTTCGGGGCCTTCTCGATCTCCTCCAGCGCGGCGGGGACGACGTAGTGCGGCTCGCCGGGCCCCGGCATCGGGAGGAACCCGCCCGTCTCGAGCGACCGCGCGGCGGCGGTACGGTGCACCCCGGACCACCACGCGAAGTCCGCCGCGGAGGCCGGCCCGTGCGCCTGCAGGTACCACGGGGCCATCCGGGCGAGGGCGGCGTTCTTGTCGAGGATGAGGGGGACGCGGCCGAGCCACTCCTTCGTCACCGCGTACTCGAACTTCTGGCTCAGGGGCCCCCCCCGCGCCCCGACCGCGAGGATCCTCCCCTCGTGACTCATCGCCCGGAGCACGAGGGTCCACGCCCCCATCGACGGCGGGGCGGGGCCGCCCGCCGCCGCCAGCGCCTTGCGGATCTCGGGCCCCGTCAGGCGCCGCCCGGCGAGCGTTCCCTCGACCGCGCCGGCCAGCTCCTGGTACCTCGCTCCGTCCAGGCCGGCCCGGTCGAGCGTCGCGAGGGCCGGTCCCGGATCGGCGAGCGCGAGGCCATCCCCCGCGCGCTCGGCCGGGAGAAGGTAGAACGCCCCGCGCATCGCGGGGACGCGCACGAGCTTCTTCGCCTCGATCGCCCGAGTGAGGGCCTCCGGGGTGAACCCGCGGACCCGCGCGGCGAGGGAGAGGAGGGAGGAGGGGACCGCCCCCGAGAGCCCGGCGCAGCGGTCGACCGCCTCCTCGACGCTCCGCACCTGCGCGAGGAGGCACTGCGTCTTCAGGCTCCGCCAGACGATCGCCCGGCGCAGCGTGTCGGGGCCCGTCATGCTCCGAGGAGGAAGTCGAGCCGGTCCCCCGGCGAGAACTCCCGCGGGTCCTCCCCCTTGAGGAAGACCTTCGCTCCGGCCTTCCCCTCGAGGAGGAGCGAGGTCCCCTCGACGCGGAGCATCGCCCCCTCCCGGAGGCCGACGACCGCCAGGGGGTTCTCCTCGTGGTACTCCCGGATTCGCTGCTCGCGCGTCTCCCCCATGTGGGTGGAGGACGGATCGGGGTCGAAGTAGTGGGGGTTCACCTGGAAGGGGACGAGGCCGAGGGCCTCGAACGAGGGGGGCTGCACGATCGGCATGTCGTTCGTCGTCATGATCGTCGGGCACGCGAGGTTCGCCCCCGCGCTCGAGCCGAGGTAGGGCGCGCCTCCGAGGACCCGGTCGCGGATCGCCGCGAGGAGGCTCCGCTCGTGGAGCGCGGCGAGGAGCCGGAAGGTGTTCCCCCCGCCGACGAAGATCGCCTCGGCGCGCTCGAGCGCCTCGCGGGCCGCCTTCGTCTGGACGAACTCGTGGATCGAGAGGAGCTCGAACCCCATCGCCCGGAACCGCTCGCGCGCCTTCGCGGCGTAGGCGTCGCGGTTCTTCAGGGCGAAGGGGACGAAGAGGACGGTGCGGGCGGTCCCGCCGAGGAAGTCGACGATCTCCTCCGCGCAGTGGTCGAGGTAGCCGCTGCCGTGGACCGCGGAGCTGCTGACGAGGAGGACGCGCTTCACCCGGCCGCCCCCTTGCCCGCGCGCGTCGAGCGGAGGAGGACCGCCGCGGCGAGGCCGAGCACCCCGAGCGCGAGGAGGCTCTCGAGCGCGCTCGCGGGAGGCGCCTTGGTCCCGCCTGGACGCATGGCGATGGCATACCCGGCGACGAGGACCCCCGCGAGCCCCTCTCCGGCGACGTACCCCGAGGCGCAGAGGATCCCGGTCTGGATCCCGCTCCCCCCCTTCCCCTCCGCGATCCGGCGGACGAGCCCCCCCGCGAACACGGCCGCCATCGTCGAGAGGGGGAGGTAGATCCCGAGCGCGAACGGGAGGGCGGGGAGGCCCGCGAGGGCGCCCACCAGAGCCAACGCGCCCCCCATCCCGAGGAGGTCCCAGGGAAGGGTCGCCCCCAGGACGGCTTCGACGACCGTCTTCATGAGGGTGGCCTGGGGCGCGGGCATCGCCGGTCCGCCGAACCCCTCCGGCCCATGCCCGAGGGCGACGACGACTCCCCCGACCGCCCAGCAGGCGATCGCCGCCGCGATCAGCTGGCCGAACTGCTGGCGCGCCGGGGTGGCCCGCACCAGCCAACCCGTCTTCAGGTCCTGGCTGATGTCCCCCGCCTTCGACGCCGCCACGCAGACGACGGTCCCCACCGTCAACACGGCCGCGCGCGCGTCGAGCCCGCCCCGTCCGAACGCGAGGAAGGCGGCCGAGGTCCCCGCGATCGTGATCAGGGCCATCGCCGACGTCGGGTTCGACGAGACGCCGATCAGCCCGACGAGCCGGGAGGATACGGGGACGAAGACGAAGCCGAAGGCGGCCACGCCGAGCGCCGCGAGGACTCGGGAGCCGAGGGAGAGGTTCCCCGCGAAGAGTCCCGGCACGGCCGCGAGCGCAAGGACGAGGAGTCCGACGCCGGCCAGCAGCGCCCGCGCGGGAAGATCCCGGTCCGTGGCCTCCTGGCCCGACGGCCCCGTCCCCCCCCGGAGCCCGCGGAGGATCGCGGCGAGCGCTCGGACCATCGTCGGGGCCGTCCGCGCGATCGTCAGGAGCGCCGCGGCCGCGACCGCACCCGCTCCCATGTACCTCACGAAGTCGGACGGGGCGCCTCCGGCGGACAGCGCCTGGCCTCCGGACGCCGACTGGAGTTTCGTCACGAGAGGGATGAGCACGACGGCCGAAACGAGCCCTCCCGCGACCATGACGGAGGAGGCCCGGAACCCGACGATGAACCCCACCGCCAGGAGCGCCGGCGCGACCTTGATCGCGAGGCTGGCGTTCGGGAGGAATCCGATCCCGGTCCCGACGACTTCGGGAAGGAGGTGGGCCGCGGACAGGGCGAGCTTCACGACCGCCCCGAGGACGAGCCCGAGGAAGATCCAGCGGCCCCCCGCCGCTCCCCCCTCCGTCGCGCGCAGGACCTCGGCGCAGGCCCGCCCCTCCGGATAGGGAAGCTCCGCGTCGGCCTGCACGATCAGCAGGCGGCGCAGCGGCACCATCGCGAGGATGCCGAGCACGCCCCCGAAGAGAGCGAGCAGCGCGACCTGCGTGACCGGGGGCGCGAGCCCCCACATGAAGAGCGCCGGGATCGTGAAGATCGTCCCGGAGGCGAGCGAGGAGGAGGCGCTCCCGACCGTCTGCGCGAGGTTCGCCTCGAGGATCGTCCCGCCTCCGAGCCCCCGGAAGAGCGCCGCGGAGAGGACCGCGATCGGGATCGAGGTCGAGACGGTGAGCCCGGCCGTCAGGCCGAGGTAGGCGTTCGCCGCGCCGAAGAGGACGCCGAAGAGGAGCCCCGCGGCGACCGCCTTGGCGGTGAACTCGGCGACGCTCGGTCCAGGTTCGCGGGGCTCGCGCATGCGCGCCGGGGGCCCCGATCGAGCCGGGGCCTCGCCTCGGAGGGGCGGGATCTTGGTGGGGGGCCACCTCCGTCGCAACGTCGAGGTCGGCAAGCCACGAAGAGCGCCTTCCGGACCCGGCGGTCTCGACCCTCGTGCACTTCTCCCAGGCGGCAACGGTCGATTCCCGGAGCGGCGCGATCGAGACGAACCGATCGGCGGTGCGGACGGGCCCCTAGCGAGGGACGGGTGCTTCCCGGAAGCGGACCGTCGTCGTCTCCCCGTCGCGGACGCGCGCTCGGGCCTGGGTGAAGGCCACCTCAGTGTTGCCCGGACTCGAGCCCGAACCGGCGAAGGCGAGGTCGACGACGTACTCGCCGGGGGGGACCCCCTCGAACTGGAATGCCCCGTCCGCAGCCGGGGAGACGTTCGACCGGTAGTTGCGCTCGCCCTCCCGTCGCAGCCAGACGTGGACGGCGCGCATCCCCGGGGCGGCCTCGCTCCGCGCGAATCCCTCGATCCTCCCTCCGTGGCCGTGGAGGATCACGACCCCCTCGAACACTGCGCCGGGGCGGCCCTCGAGCGGCCCGCTCTCGCTCTCGAAGCCGAAGTGGTTCCCCGCGCAGAGCCGGAAGGAACCGGGCCGGATCCCCCCCACCTCGAACGACCCGTCGTCGCCGGTGAAGCCCAGGCGCCACAGGCTTCGGCCTCCTCCCGGGAAGGCCAGACACACCGCCTGCCCGGCCATCGGCTCCCACGTGTCGCGGTCGAGGACCCGACCCCGCACCGCGACGGCGCGCCACATCCGGACGACGACGTCCCGTGCCTGGGAGGCCCGGATCCCAGCCGTCGTGAAGTCCTCCTGCGCGTAGCCGGGGGCGCGGAACTCGAGGCGGTTCGTGTCGGCGGCGAGACCGGCGACGCGAAAGGACCCGGCCTCGTCGAAGAAATCCTCCCGGAGGTCTGGAGGCGCGTTGCCGCAGAGCCGGATCCCCTTGTAGCCGACGATCTCGAAGCGGGTGACGGGCCCGCCGGTCTCGGCGTCGACCACCCTCCCCTCGATCTCCCTCGGCGAGCCGAGGACGACTTCGACCTCCGCCGCCACCAAGCCGAGCTCACGCACGTGCGTGTCCTCCCAAGCAGGCCCGACCTGGACCGTGATCCCGAGCGCCCCCTCTGCCACGCCGGCTACCCGGAAAAGCCCAGCGCGATCGGAAACGCCCTCGACGGTGCTCCCCCAGGATCTCCCGTCGTCGAGCGCTTGCGGGTCGGGCCAGACCCAGAAGGTCGCATCGGGGACGGGCCGACCCTCGATGTCGACCAGCCGGCCCGCGAGCACCCGCCCGCTTCCTCCGGGCGGGGCGACGGGGTCCGAACGGGCGAAGGACTCCGGGACCGCCGCGAGACGCGCGGGGGCGGCGAGTTCGAGGGGCAGCGGTTCGGGCGGACCCTCGGGCGGGGACGGCAGTCGTTGCGGCTCGGGAGGACAGCCCACCGCGGAGTCGAGGCGGGGACGAGCCTGAAGGAGGATGGCCGCCGCCGCGAGGACCCCGGCGAACGCAGCGACGGGAAGGAGGAGCGACCTTCGCATGGGTGCGCGATCGGGACTCCCGCTTTGACCGACCCACGTGGGTCGTCCCTTCCATACCGCTCGATCCCCTTCCGGTCACCGGCCCTCGGCTGGACTTGCCGGTGCCCAGGGCGGATCAGCGGGACGGCGGAGGATCCCCGAAGAGCGTCCCCTGCGACTCCCCGGGACGGCGGAAGGCCGCCGTCGAGAGGTCTGGACCTTCCTCGGAGAAGCCCGCCTTCCGCCGAGCCTGCTCGAAGAGGGACTCGATCAGGTCGGCGAAGGGCCCCTCGCCCCGCATCCGGGAGCCGAAGCGGGGATCGTTGAGGCGGCCGTCGCGGAGGCCCCTGATGCGGTTCAGGACCTTCTCTTTCAGGTTCGGCCGCCGGCTCGCGAGCCACTCCTCGAAGACCCCTGCGACCGCGCCGGGGAGCCGGAGCATGATGTAGCCGGCGAACCTAGCCCCCGCGCGCGCGGCCGCCTCGAGGATCGAAGGGATCTCGTGGTCGGTGAGGCCCGGGATCACGGGGGCGACCATGACCCCCACGGGAACGCCCGCTTTCGCCGCCGCCTCGACCGCCTCGAGGCGGGAGGCGGGGCTCGCCGCGCGCGGCTCGAGGTCGCGGGCGAGGGCGCGGTCGAGGGTCGTGACCGAGAGGAAGACCGCCGCCGCGCGGTGACGCGCGAGGGAGGCGAGCACGTCGAGGTCGCGCGTGACGAGGGCGCTCTTCGTGACGATGCCGACGGGGTTGCGGAACTCGGCGAGGACCTCGAGGCACCGGCGCGTGATCCCGAGCCGCCGCTCGACGGGCTGGTAGGGATCGGTCACCCCGCTCATCGAGAGGACCAGCGGCTTCCAGCGGGGAGAGGAGAGCTCCTTCCGGAGGAGCTCGGGGGCGTCCTCCTTGACGAAGATCCGCGTCTCGAAGTCGAGGCCGGCGGAGAGGCCGAAGTACTCGTGGGTCGGCCGCGCGTAGCAGTAGGCGCAGCCGTGCTCGCAGCCGCGGTAGGGGTTGACGCTCGCCTCGAACCCGACGTCGGGGCTGTCGTTCCGGGCGACCGCCGAGCGCGTGTCGTCCCGGAAGTAGAGGGTCTTCGGAAGGGGCGCCCCCTCCTCCTCCGGCCCGACCTGCGGGTCGGGATCCTCGGCGTAGGCGAGCCGGACGAACCGGCTCGCCGGGTTCGAGGCGGCGCCGCGGCCGCGGACGCCCGCAGGGCCCGAGTCCATGGGTGGCTGGAAGGAAACGGCGGTCGGGTTTAACTCCGCGCCCCCGTCGCGCAACCCCCCGGGGCTCGACCGGAGCGCAGGCTCGGCCGTAACCTGTGCGGCTCGGCCGCCCCCGACGATCGTCGTGCGGCGGCCGACGAAGCCCATGAACACCTCTCCCACCCTCGGTTCCGACGCCGCGGAGGCGCGGGACTGGCTCGAGTCGCTCGACGACCTCCTCCACCTCCACGGGCCCGACCGGGTCCGGCGCGTGCTGCGCGACCTCCAGATCCACGCCCAGCGGGGAGGGGTCGTCCTGCCCGTCACCTCCGAGACCCCCTACGTCAACACGATCCCGCGGGACCGGCAGCCCCCCTACCCGGGCGACCGGGCCCTCGAGCAGCGGATCAAGAGCCTGATCCGGTGGAACGCGATGGCGATGGTCGTGCGGGCGAACCGGCTCGAGCCGGGGATCGGCGGGCACATCTCGACCTACGCCTCGGCGGCGACCCTGTACGAGGTCGGATTCAACCACTTCTTCCGCGGGCGCGACCACGAGTGCGGGGGGGATTTCGTCTACTTCCAGGGGCACGCCTCCCCCGGGATCTACGCCCGGGCGTACCTCGAGGGGAGGCTGACGGAGGCGCAGCTCGAGAACTTCCGGAGGGAGCTGGCGCCCGGGGGGGGGCTGTCGTCGTACCCCCACCCGTGGGGAATGCCCGACTTCTGGGAGTTCCCGACCGTGTCGATGGGGCTCGGTCCCCTGATGGCGATCTACCGGGCCCGGTACATGCGCTACCTCGAGGACCGGGGGCTGCAGCCCTCGAGGGGGGCCCGGGTCTGGGCGTTCGTCGGGGACGGGGAGTGCGACGAGCCCGAGGCGCTCGGCGCGATCACGCTGGCTTCGCGGGAGCGGCTCGACAACCTGACCTTCGTCGTCAACTGCAACCTCCAGCGCCTCGACGGGCCCGTCCGCGGCAACGGGAAGATCATCCAGGAGCTCGAGGCAGCCTTCCGGGGCGCCGGCTGGAACGTGATCAAGGCGATCTGGGGAAACGACTGGGACCCCGTCTTCGAGAAGGACGAGGAGGGGCTCCTCGTCCGCCGCCTCGGGGAGATCGTCGACGGGGACTCGCAGCGCTGCACCGTCGAGGGCGGGGCGGTGCTCCGGAAGATCGTCTTCGGTGGGGACCCGCGGCTCGAGGCGATGGCGGCGGACCTCTCCGACGACCAGCTGTGGCGGCTGCGACTGGGAGGCCACGACCCCGAGAAGGTCCACGCGGCCTACCGGGCGGCCTGCGACCACCAGGGGGCGCCGAGCGTCATCCTCGCCCAGACGATCAAGGGATACGGGCTCGGCGAGGCGGGGGAGGGGAAGAACGTCACCCACCAGCAGAAGAAGATGAACGAGCAGGAGCTGGCGCGGTTCCGGGACCGGTTCGGCATCCCGATCTCGGCCCGGTCGGTGGGGTCCGCCCCCTTCTACCGGCCCGCCCCCGACAGCCCCGAGATCCGCTACCTCCTCGAGCGGCGCGCCGCCCTCGGCGGGTTCGTCCCGAGGCGGAAGGTCGTGCCGGCGGGGCTGAAGGTCCCCTCCGACGCCCTGATCGAGGAGTTCGCGAAGGGCTCGGGGGACCGGGAGGCCTCGACGACGATGGCCCTCGTCCGGCTCCTCTCGAAGCTCCTCAAGGACGAGCGGATCGGCCCGCGGATCGTCCCGATCGTCCCCGACGAGGCGCGCACCTTCGGGATGGAGGCGCTCTTCCGGGAGTTCGGGATCTACTCCTCGGTCGGCCAGCTCTACGAGCCGGTCGACCGGAAGTCCCTCCTCTTCTACCGGGAGGCGAAGGACGGCCAGATCCTCGAGGAGGG
>CBRGOK010000081.1:0-10038 GCA_967798035.1 uncultured bacterium | reverse complement strand
TGGGCCCGGCGCGCGCGCTGGCGCGGGCGGCCCGCGCACGGGTGGATCCCTCGACCTCGGGCCCGAGCTCGACTGGAGGGACTGGTGGTGGCTGAACGGCTACGACTACTTCCGGCCGGCGCCGCGGAAGGCCCAGGTCACGGGCTCCGGAGACGGCGCGGCCGCCCCGGAGGAGTTCCTCGACGCGGAGGTCGAGGCGGCCCGGGAGTCGATCCGGCGGGGCCTCCAGGACGAGGACGACCGCGTCCGCGCCGCCTCGGCGATCAGCGCCGGGCGGGTCTACGAGCCCTCCTTCCGGCCTGCGCTCCTCGGCCTCCTCGAGGACCGCGACCCCCTCGTCCGCCTCTCCGCGATCGCCGGGCTCGGGCTCGCGGGGAGCGGCGATCACGTCGCCGTCCTGATGCGCATCGGCATCGAGGGACGCAGCGGCGCGGCGAAGCGCCATTCCCTCGACGAGCGCGACCTCGCCCTCCTCTCCCTCGGCCTCGGCGTGCAGCGCGGGTCGAACCCGCGGTACGCGCCGGCGCTGCGCGCCTTCCTGTCGGGCGCCTCGGCGAACGAGCGGAGGAGCCTCGGCCCCTCGACCGCCTCCTCCCTCGGTCTCGCCGGCGACGACGACGCGATCCTCCGAGACCTCGTCGCGGTGGCGAGGGACGGCGCGGCCCCGGCGGAACTGCGCGCCCGAGCGCTCTGGTCGATCGGCAACGCCCGGCCCTTCGCCCGGGAACTCCGTCCGACGGTCCTCGAGTGCCTGAAGGAGAAGGAGCCGGACGTCCGGCGCGCCGCCGTCCTCGCGCTCGGGCGCCTCGGCGTCGGAGCGAGGGAGCAGGTCCTCGCCATCCTGCGCTCGGCCGTGGACGCCGAGGGGGACACCGCCGTGCGGGCCTTCGCCCTCCTCGCAATGGGGGAGGTCGGCGGACCCGAGGCGAAGAAGGAGCTCCTCGATCGCGTCGCCCGCGGGCGCCACCTCCTCCGCCCCTGGGCGGCGATCGCCATGGGGATCCTCGGCCGGGCGGGGCCCGACCCCGAGGTCGGCCGCGCCCTCGCCAGGGCCTACGCGGAGGAGAAGAGCAAGGACACGCGCGCCGCGATCGCCCTGGCGCTCGGCCTCGCGAAGACGAGCGAGGCGCGCGACCTCCTGCGCAACGCCGTCACGGCCGGCGAGAACGGCCGCGAGCGCCTCTTCGCGGCGATCGCGATCGCCCTCGCCCGGGACGAGGGGGGCCGCGAGGCCCTCCGCCGCGGGCTCCGCGAGATCCCCAACCCGGCGACGCGGGCCGGCATCGGCCTTGCCCTCTCGAGCTTCGGGAACATGGAGGACCTCCCCGCGCTCCAGCAGATGTTCCGGTCGGCCGAGGATCCCGACGCGGTGGGGACCGCCGCCCTCGCCCTCGCGTGGCACGGGTCGGCCCCGGCGCTCGAGGCGCTGCGCCGGGAGGCGAGGACCGCGCGGGCGGCGGAGCGCCGGGCCGTCTCCCTCCTCGCGCTCGGGATCGGCGTCGCCCCCGAGCGCGTGCCTGTCTCGGTCGCCGCGACCGGAGGCTGGAACTACCTCGCGAGCCTGGAGGCCGCGCACACGGCGGCCCGGCTCTGGATGTAGGCGGGTCCTCGGGGCGAATCCGGCTCAGGCCGGCTTCGCCGCGACCCGGCGCTTCACGTACTCGATCAGCCCCCCCGCATCCACGATCGCGCGGACCTCGGGGGGGAGGGGCGCGGCCTGGTAGACCTTCCCCTTCGTGCGGTTGCGGACCACGCCGGTCTCGACCTCGAGCTCGAGCTCGTCGCCGGTCTCGGTCTCCTCGGCGGCCGCCGGGCACTCGAAGATCGGCAGCCCGATGTTGATCGAGTTCCGGAAGAAGATCCGGGCGAAGGACTTCGCGACGACCGCCGTGACCCCCGCGGCCTTGATCGTGATCGGGGCGACCTCCCGGGAAGAGCCGCAGCCGAAGTTCTCGCCGGCGACGAGGAGGTCGCCCGGCTGGACGCGATTGACGAAGGTGGGGTCGAGGTCCTCGAGGCAGTGCGCCGCGAGGTCCTTCGCCTCCGTCAGGTTGCAGTAGCGGCCCGGGATGATGACGTCGGTGTCGACGTTGTCGCCGTAGCGGTGGACTCTCCCGCGCAGGGTCACGAGCCGAGGTCCTTCTTGTCGGCGGAGGCGCCGTCGGCCCGGGCGCGGCCGGCCCCCCCCTCCTGGTGCATGGAGACGCCGAGGGACCTCCAGGAGGTCCCGTCGTAGACCCAGACCTCCCCCGTCCGGTTGTGGACGCGATAGACCTTCCCCTCGTTCGAGAAGACGACGTAGCGGGGGACGTCGGCGTTCCCGATCGTCACGTTGCAGGCGCCGAGGAGCGGGGCGGCGAGAAGGGCGGCGCGGACTCGGCGGGCCATGGGGTTCCTCCGGTGGGGAGCGGGGCGCCAGGGAGAACGACGCCCGGGATCCGCGGGTTCCCTCACGCCGTCGCGAGCGCCGGCACCGCCGGCGGCTGGACGCCCAGCTCGTCGGGACCGCCGATGTACCCGAGGACGGCGGTCGCCGCCGCCACGGCCGGGTTCGCGAGGAAGACCTCGCTCTCCCGGTGGCCCATCCGGCCGACGAAGTTGCGGTTCGTCGTCGAGAGGCAGCGCTCCCCGGCGCCGAGGACCCCCATGTGCCCGCCGAAGCAGGGGCCGCAGGTCGGCGTCGAGAAGACGCACCCCGCGTCGACGAAGACTTCGGCGAGCCCCTCGGAGCAGGCGGCCTTGAAGGAGTCCTGGCTCGCCGGGATCACGATGACCCGCAGGTCGGGGTGGGCCTTGCGCCCGCGCAGCACGTGGGCGGCGAGGCGCAGGTCCTCGATCCGGCCGTTCGTGCACGAGCCGATGAAGACCTGGTCGACCTTGATCCGGCGCTTCGAGGTCTCCGACAGGGGGTGGCCGTTCGAGGGGAGGTGGGGCCAGGCGACCTGGGGCTCGAGCGCGTCGCAGTCGACGTCGACGACCTGGGAGAAGACCGCGTCGGGGTCGCTGCGGACGACCGTGTAGGGGAGGCTCGTGCGAGCGCGGACCCAGGCCTCCGTCTTCGCGTCGGCCGGGACGACCCCGTTCTTCGCCCCCATCTCGATCGCCATGTTCGTCAGCGTGAGGCGGCCGACGACGTCGAGGGCGTCGATCACGGGGCCCGTGAGCTCGATCGCCTTGTAGCGCGCCCCGTCGACCCCCATCCGGCGGATCGCGTCGAGGATCAGGTCCTTCGCGACGACCCAGGGGCGGAGCCTCGACCCCCGGAAGCGGAAGAGGATCGTCTCGGGGACGCGCATCCACCACTCCCCGAGGGCGAGCGCGGCGGCGAGGTCGGTCGAGCCGACTCCGGTCGCGAAGCAGCCGAGCCCCCCCATCGTGCAGGTGTGGGAGTCCCCGCCGATCATCAGGATCCCGGGACGGGCGAGCCCCTTGTCCGGGACGATCGTGTGCTCGATCCCGCCGCGGCCGACCTCGAAGTAGTGGGCGATCCCGTGCTTGCGCACGAACTCGCGGACCTTCGTCGCGATCGCGGCGGTCGCGAGGTCCTTGTTGGGGGTGAAGTGGTCCGAGACGATGCAGACGCGCGAGGGGTCGAAGATGCGCGCCCCGGGGATCTGCTCGAAGGCCTTGATCGCCAGCACGGTCGAGAGCTCGTTCCCGAGGACGAAGTCGAGCTTCGCGGTGACGATCTCCCCCGGGCTCACGCGCGGGCGGCCCGCGTGGGCGGCGATGATCTTCTCCGTCAGGGTCATGCCCATCGGCGATCTCTCTGTGGCGTCCGGGCTCCAGGGGGGGCGGACTAGGCGGCTCGCTCGATCAGGACGGCGATCCCCTGGCCCCCCCCGATGCACGCGGAGGCGGCGCCGAGGCGCCCGCCGCGGCGGCGGAGCTCGAGGGTCAGGGTGAGGAGGAGGCGGGCGCCGGTCGCCCCGAGGGGGTGGCCGAGGGCGATCGCCCCGCCGTTCACGTTCACCTTAGCGCGGTCCAGGCCGAGATCCTTCTCGACGGCGAGGTACTGCGCGGCGAAGGCCTCGTTGATCTCGAAGAGGTCGATCCCATCGACCCCGACGCCCGCCTTCCGGGCCGCGTCCCGGATCGCCGGGACAGGGCCGATCCCCATGATGTCGGGGGGAACCCCCGTGACGGCGTGGGACCGGATCCGGGCAAGGGGGCGCAGGCCGTGGGCCCGGGCCCACTCCTCCGAGGAGAGGACGAGCGCGGCCGCCCCGTCGACGATCCCCGAGGCGTTCCCCGCGGTGACGGTGCCGTCCTTCCCGAAGGCGGGGCGGAGCTTCGCGAGCGCCTCGAGGGACGTCTCGGGCTTCACGTGGTCGTCGCGGTCGACGGAGACCTCCTTCCCCCCGGTCTTCACGGCGACCGGGACGATCTCCTCGGCGAAGGTCCCCTCCTTCACCGCCCGCGCGCCGAGGGTGTGGGAGCGGTAGGCGTACTCGTCCTGCGCCTCCCGCGAGATCGCGAACTTCGAGGCGAGGCGCTCGGCGGTCTGGGCCATGAAGAGGCCGCAGAGGGGGTCGCGCAGGGCCGCGAAGAGGAGGTCCTCGACGACCGGGACCGAGCCGAACCGCACCCCCTCGCGCACGCCGCGCATCACGAAAGGGGCCTGGGACAGGTTCTCCATCCCCCCGGCGACCGTCACCTCGGCCTCTCCGAGCTGGATCATCCGGGCGCAGGTCGCGGCGGCCTCGAGGCCGGATCCGCACAGGCGGTTGACGGTGAGGGCCGGCACGGGGACGGGGAGGCCCGCCTGGAGAGCCGCGTGGCGCGCCCCGTAGATCGCGTCGCTCGAGGTCTGGAGGGCGTTCCCCATCACGACGTGCTGGACGTCCTCGGGTCGAACCCCGGTCTTCGCCAGCGCGCCGCGGATCGCCGCGGCCCCGAGCTGGATGGCCGAGACGTCCCGGAAGAGGCCGAACCCGGGCGTCCCCGCGTACTCGGCCATCGCGGTCCGGGCTCCGCCGAGGATCACGACGTCGCGCGCCATGGATGGGTGTCTCTGCCGGTTCTCGTCTCGTGCGGGATAGGCTTAGCCCCGGGAGGTCCGGATTCCCAGGCCCCGCCCCTCCCCTACCGCCCGGCGAACCGGGGCTGCCTCTTCTCGAGGAAGGCGGCCATCCCCTCCTTCATGTCCTGCGTCGTCGTCACGATCGCGAAGAGGTCCGCCTCGATCGCGGTCCCCTCCGCGAGGGGGACGTCGAGCCCGCGCCTGATCGCCTCGAGGGCGCAGCGGACCGCGACCGGGCCGCGCGACAGGATCGTGCGAAGGAGCTTCTCCGTCTCGGGGAGGAGGGAGGCGGGCTCGTAGACCCGGTTGACGACGCCCACCCGGTGCGCCTCGGCGGCGGGGTAGCCCTCCCCCGTGAGGATCCACTCCCGCGCGACCGCGGGCCCGGCGATCCGGGCGAGGCGCTGCGTCCCGCCGTACCCGGGGAGGATCCCGAGGGTGACCTCCGGGAGGCCGAGCTTCGCCGCGCTCGAGGCCGTGCGGAGCGTGCACGCGAGGGCGAGCTCGAGCCCCCCTCCGAAGCACAGGCCGTTCACCGCGGCGATCGAGGGCTTCCCGCAGGTCTCGATGAAGGAGAACGCCTCCTGGCCGGAGAGGCTCTTGCGCCGGCCGTCGATCGGGCCCATCCGGGCGAGCTCCCCGATGTCCGCCCCGGCGGAGAAGGCCTTCTCCCCCGCCCCGGTCACGATCGCCCCGCCGATCGAGTCCTCGTCCGCCACCCTCTCGAAGGCGCCCCGCAGCTCGCGGACGGTGGCGTCGTCGAGGACGTTCAGCTTCGCCGGGCGGTTCACGACGACCCGCGCCAGCCCCTCGGAGACCTCGAAGAGGAGGTTCTCGAATCCCATGTCGGCCTTCCTCCCTAGGGGCGCCCCTTGACGGGACGCGTGGCGGCGGTCTGCGGCTTCGCCCCCGGGGGCGCGGCCGCGGGCCTTGCCCCCTGGGGCGCGGTCGGCGCGGCGAACTTCTCCGCGAGCCCGATCCGCTGGATGACGGGGGCCTTCTCCGGAAGGGAGGGCTCCCCCTTCGCGTTCTCCTTCACGGGGACCGACGCGATCCGCTCGAGCGCCTCGAATCCGTCGACGAGGCGCGCGAACGCCGTCGTCGGGAAGGCGCCCTCCCCCGTGTAGCCCTTGTCGAGGTGGAAGGCGTGGTCGCGGTGGACGATGAAGAACTGGCTCGTCGCGGAGTCGGGGTCGGCGCCCCGCGCCATCGCGAGGACCCCCTTGCGGTGGGGGACGTCGTTGAACTCCGCCGGGATCGGCTCCCCCTTGTAGGTCTTCCCCCCCGTCGCGGGGTCGCCGGCCTGGACCATGAACTGCTTCACGATCCGGTGGAAGGGGAGGCCGTCGTAGAAGCCCTGGGAGACGAGGCCCAGGAAGTGGCGAATCGTGTTCGGCGCCTTGTCGGAGAGGAACTCGGCCACCATCAGGCCGAGGTCGGTCTCGATCACGAGATAGACCGACTTCGGGTCGACCTTCGCGGGGTCGAAGCCCTTGAGCTGCGTGAGCGTCCGGATCTGGGCGTAGGCGGGCTGCCCGCCGGGGGTCTCGTACCGGATCGAGATCGTCCCGCCGGCGGTCCCCTCCAGCGCCTTGCCGATGTCGAAGGTCTTGCGGACCGCGCCCGGCGGGAGGACGCCGGGAGGCTCGACCCCGGGAGGGACCGGGCGCGCCGCGAGGGCGGGCTCGAGTCTCCGCTCCTCCCCGTTCCCCATCTGGAGGACGACGTGCTGCGGGAGGATCGGCTGGCCCGCCGCCGGCGTCGGCGCCCCCGCCTGCGGGGAGGGGTCGAACCGCGTCACGGTGAGGTAGGTCGGGCTTCCGGCGAGGACGAGCCTCGGGGTCACGATCAGGCTCGCCACGGGGGCGAGGCGCACCGCTTCGGGCGTGAGCCCCTTCCTCCGCGCCTCCTCGGCCTCCCGGATCACCGCCTCCTTCCCCATCCGGGCCTTGCGCTGCTCCTCGTCCATCCGCGCCTGTTCCTTCTCCTTCTCCGTCCTGGCGTCCTGGCCGGTCTCCCCCTGCCCCCCCTCGCGGTCGTCCTGGAGGAGGAGAGGGGCGGGCGCGCCCGAGGGGAGGGCGAGCGCGGGAACGGGCAGCGCGGCGAGCAGGAAGGCGGCGAAGTCCATCGGAACCTCCAGGAGGGGGGGAACGCCCTTCGACCCCGGGGTCGGAGGATCTATTTCCTCCGGTCCCCCTCCCACTCGTAGAAGCCGCGGCCGGACTTCCGGCCGGTCTGACCCCGCTTGACGAGATCGCGCAGGAGGGCGGGGGGCTCGAACAGTTTCTCACCGGGGAAGCGCCGGTGCCACCCCTCGACGATCGCGAGGGTCGTGTCGAGACCGACGTAGTCGAGGAGCTCGATCGGGCCCATCGGATAGCCGCAGCCGAGCTTCATCGCGGCGTCGATGTCCTCCCGGCTCGCCTCCCCCCGCTCGACCATCCGGATCGCCTCGACGAGGTAGGGGACGAGGAGGCGGTTGACGATGAACCCGGGGGTGTCCTTCGCGAGGACCGGCGTCTTCCCGATCCCCTCCGCGAAGGAGCGGACCGAGGCGAGGGCCTCCTCCGAGGTCTTCGCCGCGCGCACGACCTCGACGAGCTTCATGAGGGGGACGGGGTTGAAGAAGTGGAGCCCGAGGAAGCGGTCGGGGCGGCCGCTCGCCTCGCCGAGCTCCCCGATCGGGAAGGAGGAGGTGTTCGAGGCGAAGATCGCCTGCGCCTGGGCCTTCCCCCCGAGCTCGCGGAAGAAGGCCTTCTTCTGGTCGAGGTCCTCGACGATCGCCTCGATCACGAGGTCGCAGCCGGCGAGGTCGGCGATCGAGGTCGTCCCCTTCAGGCGGCCGCGGATCTCCCCCTTCTGCTCCGGGGTGATCTTCCCCTTCTCGGCGAACTTCGCGAGCGAGCCCTCGATCCGGGCGAACCCGCTCTCGAGGAACCTCGCCTCCGGCTCGCGAACGACGACGGGGTGGCCCGCCATCGCCGTCACCTGGGCGATCCCGGAACCCATGAGGCCGCAGCCGGCCACTCCGACAGTCTGGATGCGCATGGTCGAGGTTCCTCGCGCCGTCGGGGAGGCCGCCGGCGCTCGAGCGGCGAGGACCGAGGGGGGGAAGGATAGCGGATCCCCCGCCCGCGGTCAGAGCCGCATCTTCATCTCCTGGAGCGGGGTCCTGGCCGGGGAGCCTGGGGTCCCCCGGTCCTCGGCGCCCCTCATCGCTCGAACCGGAAGAAGGAGGCCGCGAGCCCCATCCCCCCCGAGACGCAGAGCGTCGCGAGACCCTTCCACGCCTCCCGGCGCCGCATCTCGTGGAGGAGGGTGACGACGATCCGCGCCCCCGAGCATCCGATGGGGTGGCCGAGCGCGATCGCGCCGCCGTTCACGTTCAGGCGATCCCGCGGCAGCTCGAGGTCGCGCGCGCAGGCGAGGATCTGCGCGGCGAACGCCTCGTTCAGCTCGATCAGGTCGAAGGAGTCGGGGAGGACCCCCATCCGGTCGCAGAGGTCGCGGACCGCGGGGACCGGGCCGATCCCCATGACCGAGGGGTCGACCCCCGCCTCCGCGTAGGGGCCGATCCGCGCGAGCGGGGGCAAGCCGAGCCGCCTCGACTCCTCGAGCGACATGACGAGGAGCGCCGCCGCGCCGTCCGTGATGCCGGAGGAGTTCCCGGCCGTCACGGTCCCGGTCGCGGCGTCGAAGACGGGAGGGAGCTTCGCGAGCGCCTCGGCCGTCACGCCGTCGCGCGGGTGCTCGTCCTCGGCGACCGTCCGGCGGGCCCCCTTCTCCGGCACCTCGACGGCGGCGATCTCGGCCGCGAAGAGGCCCCCCTTCCGGGCGCGCTCGCACCGCCCCTGGCTCTCCGCGGCGTAGGCGTCCTGCTCCTCCCGCAGGATCCCCCGCTCGCGCGCGAGCTTCTCCGCCGTCTCCCCCATCAGCATCCCGCAGAGCGGATCGCGGAACCCGTCCTGGAACATCGCGTCCGCGACGGGGCGGTCCCCCAGCCGGTAGCCGAGCCGGAAGCCCGGGAGGAGGAAGGGGAGGTTCGTCATGCTCTCCGTCCCCCCCGCCACGACGATCCCGGCGGTCCCGAGGGCGACCGCCTCGTAGGCGAGGAGGAGGCTCTTCAGCCCGGAGGCGCAGGCCATGTTCACGGTGAAGGCGGGGGTCGTCTCGGGACAGCCGGCCCTGAGCGCGATCTGGCGCGCGACGTTCGGCCCCGCCCCCGCCTGCCGCGCGTTGCCGAAGATCAGGCGGTCGACCCGGGCCGGGGGGAGATTCGCGCGCTGGAGGAGGGAGCCGACCGCCGCGGCCCCGAGGTCGACGGAGGAGAGGGGGGAGAACGCCCCGAGGAACTTCCCGATCGGCGTCCGCACGGCGTGCGTGACGACGATCCGGGGGCCGCCGGAGGAGGGATAGGTTCCCATCGACCTCGCGCCGCGCCGCAGGCGCGACGCGAGCGATCCTACGGTCCCTCGCGGTCCTTTTCGACTCGCGCGCCCCCCGCTATCCTCGCCCCCCCCACCCGGAGGCCTCCTCGTGGAACCGACGCTCCGCGCGGGCGACGTCGACGCGCTCGTCCGCCTCCTCGCCGACGAGGACCCGCGCATCTATCAGGCCTGCCGCCGCCGGCTCCTCGCGCTCGGGGCGCGGGCGGCCTGCGCGCTGGCGGGTGCGGAGCGCTCCGAGGAGGCGCGGGTGCGCGTGCGCGCGCGCCTCCTCCTCGACGACCTGCGCTTCGAGGGGCTCGAGGCGGAGGCGCTCCAGTCGGTCCGTCGCGCCGAGGCGGGGATCGACCTCGAGCGGGGGGCCTTCCTCCTCGCGCGCTCGATCCTCCCCTCCTTCGACGCGCGCCAGTGCGCGGCCTCCCTCGCGGAGCTCGCCGCCCAGGCGCGCGGCGCGATGGCGAGCCTGCGCGACCCGCTCGGCCGGGCGCGCGCGTTCGGGCGGACGCTCGGCGTCGAGCGCGGCCTGCGCGTGGACGACGCGGAGCGCAACGGCGTGCGCTCGGGACTCCT
>CBRGOK010000080.1:0-10039 GCA_967798035.1 uncultured bacterium | reverse complement strand
CCGGCCCCTCGACCTCCTCCTATTCGTGAAGCAGGCGGTCGATTCCGACGGCGCCCAGGTCGGCCCGATGACCGCGACGCTCCTCGGCCTCCCGTGCGTCACGGAGGTCGTGAAGGTCGAGGTCGTCGAGGGGAAGCGCATCGTGGCGGAGCGCGAGGTCGAGGGGGGCCGCGAGGTGGTCGAGGCCCCGCTCCCCTGCGCCCTCACGGCCCAGAAGGGCCTCAACGAGCCGCGCTACGCGAGCCTCAAGGGGATCATGGCGGCGAAGAAGAAGCCGATCGAGGAGGTCTCCCCCTCCCCCTTGGAGTCCCGGCTCGCCGTCCTCGAGATGACGCTTCCCCCGCCCCGGCCGCCGGGCCGGATCGTCGGAAAGGGCGCAGCCGCCGTCCCCGACCTCGTCCGCCTCCTCCGCGAGGAGGCGAAGGTCCTCTAGCCCGTGCCCGGCGTCCTCGCGTTCCTCGAGACCCGGGACGGAGCTCCTCGGAAGGCTTCGCTCGAGGCCCTCTCGGCGGCGGCCCGCATCTCCGCGTCCCTCGGCGGAGCGGCCTCGGCCGTCGCCGCCGGCGCGGGCGCAGCCCATGCCTGCGGCGACCTCGGCCGGTTCGGGGCAAGGCACGCCTTCGCCGCCGAAGGACCTGCGTTCCAGAAGGAATCCCCCGAGGCGTTCGCCGCGGCCGTCGTCCGGGCCGTCGGGGCCTGCGATCCCGACGCCGTCTTCATCGCGGCGACCTCGAAGGGGAAGGACCTCGCCCCGCGCGTCGCGGCGACCCTCGGCGTCCCGCAGGCCTCCGACTGCACCGAGGTCCTCGTCGAGGGGGGCCGCATCCGCGTGCGGCGTCCCGTCTACGCCGGCAAGGCCTACGTCCTCGTCGAGGGAAGGGCCCGCCCGTTCGTGGCGACGCTGCGCCCGAACGTCTTCCCCGTGCGCGAGGCGCCCGGCCCCTGCGCCGTCGAGACGATCGACGTCCCCGCCCCGGCCGGAGGCTTCCGCGCGATCGTCCGGGAGGTCCTCGCCGCGACGGGCGGAAAGCTCGACGTCGCCGAGGCCCCGATCGTCGTCTCGGGCGGCCGCGGCCTGAAGGGGCCCGAGCACTGGAACCTCATCGAGGACCTCGCCGCCGCCTTCGGCACCGCTGCGACCGGCGCCTCGCGCGCGGTCGTCGACGCGGGCTGGCGCCCCCACGCGGAGCAGGTTGGGCAGACGGGAAAGACCGTCGCCCCGATGCTCTACGTCGCCTGCGGGATCTCGGGCGCGATCCAGCACCTCGCCGGGATGCGCACGGCGAAGGTGATCGTCGCGATCAACAAGGACCCCGACGCGCCGATCTTCAAGGTCGCCGACTACGGGATCGTCGGGGACGTGTTCGAGGTCCTCCCCGCGCTCGCGAAGGCCATCCGCGAAATCCGCGCGCAGTCTCGCTGATCTCCCCGACGTCGCTCAGGTACGACTGGTGGGCCGTGCAGGACTTGAACCTGCGACTTCCACCTTGTGACGATGGCGCTCTACCAACTGAGCTAACGGCCCCGGACGCTCGGCAACTTAGCACTAGGGCAGGAGGGCGACAAGACGGCCGAAGTCTGGCGCGGTCCGGCGGCGCGGGTTAGCGTCGGTCTCACGTCCGCGCCCAGGGCAGGGGCCGGACGGGAGGAAGAACGGTGGCTCGTCCCCAGCTTCCGCTCCGTGTTGCGCTCCCCCTCTCGCTCCTGATCGGTCCCGCCGCCGCGCAGACGGCGAATCCCGACCGCGTCTTCGCGATCAAGGAGGCCAAGGTCTTCCTCGGCGACGGACGGGTCCTCGAGAAGGGAACCGTCGTCCTGCGGCGGGGGCGGATCGAGGCGGTCGGGGAGTCGGTCGAGGTCCCCTTCGACGCCGAGACGATCGACGGGAAGGGCCTCACGGTCCACCCGGGATTCATCGACGCCTTCTCTTCGCTCGGCGTGAAGGTCCCCGAAGGCGCCTCGCCGAACGAGGCCCCGGGCGTCGACACGTCCATCACCGTCGCATTCGCGATGCCCGAGGCGCTTCGGCGGGGGCTGCGCCCCGAGTTCTCGGCGGCCGAGACATTCGCCCTCGACGAGGCCGGGGGGAAGGCCGCGCGAGAGGCGGGCTTCTGCGCCGCCCTCGTCGGGCCGTCCGGCGGGATCCTCGCCGGCCAGAGCGCGGTCGTCCTCCTGTCGGGCTCGCCGAGGCGCAGCGCCGTCCTAAAGGGAGGCGTCGCGGTCCACGGCGCGTTCCAGTCCCCGGGCGGCGGCGGCCCGGGCGGAGGGGGAGGCTACCCCTCGACGAAGATGGGAGTCCTCGCCGTGCTCCGGCAGGCCTTCCTCGATGCGCGACAATGGACCGAGGCGAAGGCCTTCTACGAAAGGAAGGGGGGGGAGGCCGAGCGGCCGCCCGAGGACGGGACGCTCGCGGCGATCGCCGGGGCCCTCGAGGGGCGGATCCCGATCGCGATCGAGGCCGACGACGCCGACGACATCCGTCGCGCGGTCGCCCTCTCGAAGGAGTTCGGATTCCGCCTCTGGATCGTCGGGGGGCGCGAGGCGTGGAAGGTCGCCGATCTCCTCAAGGGGGAGGACGTCCCCGTGGTCCTCGGCCTCGACTTCGGGCGCGAGCCGCGAAAGCCGGGCGAGAAGCGGGGGGCCGAGAGCAAGCCCGCGGAGGGGGCGAAGCCGACGGAGGATTCCGAGCTCGAGAGCGGGATGCAGCAGCCGGCCGCGGAGAAGCCGGCCGACGAGTCGAAGCCTGCCGAGGAGGAAGGGGAGGAGGACGACCCCAAGCGCGTCCTCGAGGACCGGCGGGCGAAGTGGGAGGAGCGCGTCGCGTGCGCGGCGCGGCTGCACGAGGCGGGCCTGCGGGTGGCGCTGACCACGAGCGGGACGCGGAATCCGAAGGAGTTCCTCGAGAACCTCGAGAAGGCGATCGGGAAGGGGCTGCCGCGCGAGGCGGCGATCGCCGCGCTCACGGTCGTCCCCGCCCGGCTCTGCGGCATCGAAGGGAGGCTCGGCACGATCGCGCCGGGGCGGATCGCGAACCTCGTCGCGACGAAGGGGGAGCCCGGGGCGAAGGACGCGAAGGTCCGGTGGGTCTTCGTCGACGGCAGGAAGTTCGAGGTCGAGGAGGGGGGGAGCGGAGCCGCCTCCTCCTCCGAGAAGAAGGACCCCCCCGCGCCCGGGATCAACCTCTCGGGCACCTGGGAGGTCACGATGGAGGGGAGACGCGCCGGCGGCGGCCCGACGACGGTGCGGATCCAGCAGGACGGCGGGAAGCTCTCGGGGACGTGGTCGGGCCAGGCGGGGTCGAGCGATTTCACCGGCACCCTCTCCGGGAAGAGCGTCGAGCTGTCGGTCGAGATCTCCTTCGGGGAGCGCTCCTTCACCCTGCGCCTGGAGGGGACGGTCGAGTCGAGGGACCGGATGTCGGGGGACGTCCGCGGCGGAGGCCGAGGGGGCCGCGGAGGCGGAGGAACGTGGACGGCGGTCCGCAAGCCGGGATCCGACCAGAAGGAGGCGAGGTAGCCATGACGCCGCTCGTTCTCTCCCTGCTCCTCTCCTCCCTCCTCCAGGACGCCCCCGCGACGAAGCCCGCCGAGTCCCGGCCGGCGCGCCCGCGGATCGAGAGACCCGAGCAGCCCGTCGAGCTCGAGGCCGACCGCAAGTCCACGGCGAAGACCGGCGGGGACTGCCTCATCAAGGACGCGACGGTCCTGACGGTCTCCCACGGCACCCTCCCGCGCGCCTCGATCCTCGTCCAGGACGGGAAGATCGCGCGGATCGCCCCCGACCTCGAGGCGCCGCCGGGCGTCACCGTGATCGACGCCTCGGGCAAGTTCGTCGCGCCCGGGATGGAGGACTGCCACTCCCACATGGCGATCGAGGGGGTGAACGAGGGGACGGTCTCGATCAGCGCGGAGGTCCGCATCCGCGACGTGATCAATCCCGACGACGCGACGATCTATCGCGCCCTGGCGGGGGGGACAACCCTCGCCCACCTCCTCCACGGCTCGGCGAACGTGATCGGCGGCCAGGACGCCGTCATCAAGCTGCGGTTCGGCGAGGACGCCGCGGGGCTCCTCTACGACGCCGCGCATCCGGGGATCAAGTTCGCCCTCGGGGAGAATCCGAAGCGCTCGAACTCCACGCGCGACGCGACCCAGCCCGGGCGGTTCCCCGGGACCCGGATGGGGGTCGAGGCGGTGCTCCGCCGCGCCTTCACCGAGGCGCGGGAGTACGCCGCGGCGTGGAAGGAGTACGAGGCCCGCAAGGCGGCCGGGGAGGACCTCCTCTCGCCGCGCAAGGACGTCCGCCTAGAGACGCTGCTCGGGATCCTTCGCGGCGAGATCTGGGTCCACTCCCACTGCTACCGGGCCGACGAGATCCTGATGCTGCTGCGCACGGCGGAGGCCTTCGGCTTCCGCGTCCGCACCCTCCAGCACGTCCTCGAGGGGTACAAGGTCGCCCCCGAGATCGCCGCCCACGGCGCGGGGGCGTCGACCTTCTCCGACTGGTGGGCCTACAAGATGGAGGCCTACGACGCGATCCCCTACAACGGCGCCCTCCTCACGCAGGCCGGGGTCGTCTCGACCTTCAATTCCGACAGCGGGGAGCTCGTCCGCCGGCTCCACCTCGAGTGCGCGAAGGGGGTGAAGTACGGCGGCCTCTCCGAGGACGAGGGGCTCGCCCTCCTCACCCTCAACGTCGCGAAGCAGCTCGGCTTCGATTCGCGGACCGGCTCGATCGACGTCGGGAAGGACGCCGACCTCGCGATCTACGACGCCCACCCGATGAGCGTCTACGCGAAGTGCGTGACGACGCTCGTCGACGGCGAGGTCTACTTCGAGCGTCGCCCCGAGCCCTGGAGCGTGTTTGCCGCGGGGATGTCGAAAGCCGCGGAGGATCGCCGCAAGGCGCGGGCGGAGGAGGCGACCGCGGCGACGGAGAAAGTCGAGGCTTCCCCCGCCTCCGCGAAGCGGGAGAAGGGCCCGGTCGGCTGGCGGGCGCCGAGGGTCGCCGGCGGCCCGCGCGAAGGGTCGCCGGTCCCCGGCGCGGGGACGTACGCGATCCGCGGGGCGACGATCCATCCCGTCACCTCCCCTCCGATCGAGGAGGGGACGATCGTCTTCCGGAACGGCTGGATCGCGTCGATCGGGGGTCGCGGGACGCCCGTCCCCGACGACGCGACGGTGATCGAGGCGGCGGGGCTCCACGTCTACCCGGGCCTCCTCGACTCGGGGACGACGCTCGGGCTCACCGAGGTCGGCTCGGTCGCCGCGACGCGCGACTCCTCCGAGATGGGGCAGATCCAGAGCGACTGCCGCGTCTCCGCCTCGGTCAATCCGGAGAGCGAGCACATCCCCGTCGCCCGCGTGAACGGGATCACGACGGCGATCGTCCACCCGGGAGGCGCGATGCTCGCCGGGCAGAGCGCCCTCGTCCGCCTCGACGGGTGGACCTGGGAGGAGATGCTCGTCCAGGATCCCGTCCGCGGCGGGCCGATCGATCCCCTCGCCCTCCACGTCTCCTTCCCCAACGTCCCGCGCCGCGACGACGAGGAGGAACAGCCCGGTCCCGGGCGGACCCAGCAACCGCAGGAGGGGCTCGCCCAGCGCCTGAAGCCGATCAAGTCGGCGCTCGCCGAGGCCCTCGAGTACGGCCGGAAGCGCGACGAGGCGAAGACCCGGGGACTACGGCCGATCGCGCCCGACCTCCGGCTCGAGGCGCTCGTCCCCTACGCGCGGGGGGAGAAGCCGGTCGTCATCCACGCGGGCGGTCGGCGGGAGATCCGGGAGGCGGTGAAGTTCGCGCAGGAGAACGGGCTGAAGATCGTGATCGCGGGGGGGCTCGAGGCGTGGAAGGTCGCCGACCTCCTCGCCGCCGAGGACGTCCCCGTCCTCGTCGGCCCGGTCCTCGCGACCCCGCGGGAGGAGTACGACCCCTACGACGCAGCCTTCGCGAACGCCGCGGTCCTCCAGAAGGTGGGCGTCCGGTTCGCCTTCCAGACGGACGACTCGAGCAATGTCCGAAACCTCCCCTACAACGCCGGGATGGCCGCCGCCTTCGGCCTGCCGAAGGAGGAGGCGCTGAAGGGGGTGACGATCCATCCGGCGCGGATCTGGGGGGTCGACCACATCCTCGGCTCCCTCGAGGTCGGGAAGGCCGCCGACCTGATCGTGACCGACGGCGACCCGCTCGAGATCCGCACGCAGGTGCGCAACCTCTTCCTCGCCGGGAAGCCGGTCTCCCTCGAGACGAAGCACACCCGCCTCTACGAGAAGTACCTGCACCGGCTGCGCGAGCCGGATGCCGGCCCCTCGCCGGCGGCGTCCCCGGTCGGCGGCGGCGGCTCCCCCGTCGAGGCGGGGGGTCGCCGGCGCGCCCGGGTCTAGTCCGAGTCCGGACCGTCAGACCGAGGAGCGCGCGGGGCGGCTGGCTGCGCGCCCGCGTCGCCGGTGCTCGAGCTCCTCGATCCGGCGCTGGAGTCGCTCGAGCTCGGCCCGGGCGCGACGCAGCTCCGCTCCTTCGCCTTCCCGGCGGGAGCGGAACTCCTCGAGCCTCTCCGGTTCCATTTCCCGCGCCCGGCGGAGCGCCTCTCCCTCCATCTCCCGCGCGCGGCGCGTCCTCTCCTCGGCGGCTCGTTCGAGTTCCGCCTCGATACGCTCCGGACCCCGGCGCCGGGCGCGCTCCCCGGCCTCCTCGGCCTGACGTGCGGCCTCCGACAGCGCGCGCTTGACCGCCTCGGTCCGCGCGCGGTCGAACTCTCCCTGCCGCTCGTGGAACCCTCTCATCGACTCCTCGATCGCCCGTCGGATCGTCTCCTGCGCCTCCCGGGTTGCCTCCGGGAGGTCCTTCGTCGCGCGCTCGATCGCGGCCCGCAACTCTCTCTCGGCCTCGCCGCTCGCGCGCTCGGTCTCGCGCAGGCTCTCGCGGATCGTCCGCTCGATCCGGGCGCGATCGGGGATCAGCGCGGGACGCGAGGTCGCGCGCCTCCGTCGCCCGGGGTCCTGCCCCTCCTCGACCGGCGGGAGGACGTCGAGGTTGACCTCGGCGAGCGCGCGCCGCACCTCGGCGAGCGCGTCCTGGGCGGTGCGCTCGGCGAGCTCGGCCGCCCGCACCGCCTCGGCCTGGACCTTCGGGACGACCGTCTGGGCGATCCGCCCCGCGAACTGCTCCGCGTTGCGCGCGATCTCCCGCGCCATCGGCTCGAAGTTGCGGACGATCCGCTCGCCGAGGGCCTCGTTCCTCTCTTCCACCCAGTCGGCGAAGGCCGCGCCCCGCTCCGCGCCCAGGGCTTCGACGGCCTTGGCGCGGAACGCCTCGCGGCGCTTCCCGGAATCGGCCTCGGAGCCCGCCGCCTTCGGCCCGAGGTGGGCCTCGCGGTTCTCGACGAGGAGCGCGCGGGCGCGCTCCGTTTCCTCCGGCGAAAGCCCGAAGCGCGCCCGGGCCTCCTCGGTGACGGCCTCGGGATCGAAGTGCGCCTCGAGCGTCCGGTGCAGCTCGGCCACGCTGCGCTCGACGATCTCGCCGATGCGCTTTCCGATCTCCTCCCAGTCCTGCTCGATGTGCGACTTCTCCTCTCGCGGGGGGGGCGTCTCCTCCTGGGCGGGAGCCGGGCCGGCGAGGCGGAGGAGGAGGAAGGAGCTAGCGAGGCTTCGGATCATGGGTCGACTCCTGCGCGGGGGAGAACAGCCCCTCCCTCTCGAGTTCGGCCCGGATGCGGGCCAGGTTCTCCTCGACGCGCTTCAGGTTCTCGGCGAGGGATCGCATCTCTCCCTCGACTTCGGGGGCCTCCGGATCGCGGGTCGCCCGGGCCCGCAGCAGGACGGCGGCCGCCTCGTACCGCAGCGACTCGACCGCGTCGAGGAGGTCGGCGGTCTCGGCGCGGTTGCGTCCCTCCATCTCGACAACGAGCCCTGCCGCGCGGGACGCGCGCACCCGTTCGAACGAGAGGACGGCGGCGAGGAGCGCCGCGGCGGTGGCGGGAATCAGCCAGCGGTGCCTCCGCGCGGGCGGGAGGGGGAGCGGACGATCGTGGAGGGATCTCCGGATGGCGGGCGCGGGATCGGCCGTCGCGTCCTCCCGGCGCAGCGAGTCTCCCGCCGCGCGCCAGAGGCGGAGGGACTTGCGACACGCCGGGCAAGCGGCGAGGTGGGCCTCCACGTGGGCGACGCCGCCGGCGTCCAGCTCCCCGTCGGCGAAGGCGGAGAGGTCGGGCCCGATCGCCTCACACGCCATCGCTCATGCCTCCTCGAGGGCCCGCCACCGGCGCTCGACGCGCCGGCGCGCGCGGAAGATCCAGGTCTTCACCGATTCGAGGGTCGCGCCGAGCGCCTCGCCGATCTCGCGGTAGGTCATCCCCTCGAACTCCCGGAGCACGATCGCGGCCCGCTCGTTCGGGGGCAGGCCCTCGAGGATCGCCCGCACCCGCTCCCGCGTCTCGCCCCGCTCCGCCAGCACGGCGCCGTCCGTCTCGTCCGCCTCCGGATCGGTCAGGATCGGGCTCGAGGGGCGCCTCGCCCGCAGCCGGTCGAGGGCGAGGTTGCGGACCATCCGGAAGAAGAAGGGGGCGAAGCGGCCCCGCTGCGGGTCGTAGGACCCGTTCTTCGCGACGGAGGTGAGCTTGAGAAAGCATTCCTGCGCCAGGTCCTCGGCCTCGTGCGGATCGCCGAGGAAGTGGGCGGCGAAGCGCACCGCGCCCTTCGCGTGGCGGTCGACGAGGGCCTCGAAGGCGGAGGCCTCCCCGGTCCGGTAGCGCCGGATGAGATCTTCGTCGGTCGGTTCCATCCGGAGAGGTCGCCTCCGGCCGCGCGATCGCGTGGCGGCCGAGGGACGCCTACCCTACGGCCGGGGGGAGGAAAAGTTTCGAGGAAGGAATACCCTGGGCGCACCGGGGGTCATCCGGCGATGCGGAAGCGGCTCCTCGCGACGGGCCTGGGTGCGGCCGTCCTGGTCGCCCTGGGGACGTTGTTCCTCCGACCCGGGGAGCGGGGGGGATCCCCTCCCGACGAGCCTTCCTCGTCGTTGGAGAAGCTCTCGGCCGCGGAGGCGGTCGTTCCGCCCGAGCCACCCGCGGTCAGGCTCCCCGTCGGACCGAGGTCCTCCGATTCCGAGATCGCTCGATTCCGCGGAACGGTGGAGATTCGGGGAAGGGTCCCCGGGGACTCGGCAACGCGCGTGCGGCTCCTCTCGTCTCCGCAGGACGAGCTTCTGGCCATCGCGACCGTCGGGCGGGACGGCGCGTTCGAGATCGAGACGCCTGTCCCGTCGTCGCGGGTTCCCCTGTTGGTGAGACTCCAGGTCGATCGGCCCGGGTGGGTGGCCTGCGGGCCCCTCCCAGGCGTCCACCTCGTGGGGACCCTCCCGTTCGAGCGGGAAGGGGTCCGGCTCGCGATCGCGCCCGGGATGGAGGTCTGGGGCCGCGTGACGACGGTGGCCGGGGAGCCTCCGCCGCTTCCCGTACGGATCGTCCAGCCCTCCGAGGACGCCCCCGACACGATCGCGGGTCTGTTCCTGCGGGCGATGACCGACCGCGAGGGCTCCTTCCGGACCCTGGTTCCCTCGACCGAGACGCCAGTCGTGGTCGTCCAGGCGGACGGGTACCTGACCGTAGCGGAGGAATGGGACACCGCGGCGCGGGAGTCGCTCGAGATCGTGCTGCCTCGGGAGCGGGAGCTGCCCCATGTGGCGGGGCGCGTCGTCCGCGGGGATGGGAGGACGGGCGAAGCCGTGCAGGTGACGGCACGGCTCCTCGACTCGTCGTCCCGCGACCTTCCACCGTGGACCGTGCGCGCCGTGGCCCAGCGCGCCCTGTACCTCCGGACGAGGGGAGAGGAGGCGACCTCGACGCGGGCCACTGGAATGGGCTGGTACTCCCTCACGCTTCCCTCCCCCGGACCCTGGCTCCTCGAGTTCCGCGGGGAGTTCGGCGCCACGGAGCGGCGCGTCGAGGTCGGCGAGTCGGGATCGACGCGATGCGACGCGGTTCTCGACGGGGAGACCTTCCATCTCGCCGGATCGGTGACGGACCGCTCGACTGGGGCGCCGG
>CBRGOK010000079.1:0-10083 GCA_967798035.1 uncultured bacterium | reverse complement strand
CCACGCAGTGCTCTACCTCGTCGGCGTGCCCTGGATCCGGCCCCTGGCCTGGGCGTCCGAGACGCGAGCGAGGACCCGCGCCTGGAAGCCCGGGGAGGGACCCTCGACGGGGATCCCCCGGAGGCGCCCGAGGAACGCACGGACGCGGGCAGCATCCTCTCGACAGGCCTCGCAGGTGCCGAGGTGCCCCTCGACCTCCCCCGCCTCCTCTCCGAGCGCCCGGTGGAGGATCGCCTCCCGCGCATCCGCGCAGTTCACTCCCGCTCCTCCAGTTCCTTCCGCAGCCGGCGGATCGCGGAGAACATCCGCGACTTCACCGTCCCCACCGGGATGTCGAGGACGGAGGCGACTTCCGCGTAGGGGAGGCCCTGGAAGAGCCCGAGCTCCACGACGAGACGCTCCCCCTCGGGGATGCGAGCAAGCCCGGCGAGGAGGAGCCGGGCCTCCTCGCGGCGCCCGGCGGACTCGGCCGGCCCCGCCCGCCCGTCGGGAACGGGGAGCGGCTCGCCCGCCCCCTCCCGGTCGAGGGAGCCCAAGCGCGGCCGCGCGTCGACCGCCCGGACGTGGTCGATCCAGGCGTTCCTCGCCACGCGGAACACGAAGGCGTCGAACCGGCCGCGGGCCTCGTACTCGACAGCCCCCCGGACCATCTTCAGGAAGACCTCCTGGGTCAGATCCTCGCAGGTCCCGCCGTCCGCGCCGAGGCGGCGGAAGAACTTCACGAGCCGGTCGGCGTAGGACCGCACGATCTCTTCGAAGGCGCGCTCGTCCCCGCGCCGGAACCGGCGGAGGGGATCGTCCGGAGCGGGCCCACCGGACATCGGTTTCCCCCCGGAACGGGAGGTCCCCCCTTGCGGTTCAGGCGCGGGGGGGGCGAGGGCCCGCAGGAGCCGGCCGGAGCCGGGGCCGAGCGCCTCGATGGTGATCCGCCTCTCCGACTCACCGAGGATCTCGAACCGGACGAGGAGCCGGTCCTCCGGGAGGTCCTCCGGGATCCGGTCGGCCCACTCGACGAGGGAGGCCCCCTCCCCATGGAAGTACTCGAGCCCTCCCGACGAGAGGAACCTCCTCTCCTTCTCGGCGAGGAAAGCGTCGAAGTGGTAGAGGGGAAGTCGCCCGGCGTACTCCGCCATGAGAGTGTAGGTGGGGCTCGCCACCCGGTCTCCCGAACCGGCTCCCCGGGCGACTCCGCGGACGAAGGCGGTCTTCCCTCCGCCGAGCGGGCCGACGAGTGCCACGACATCGCCGGGGCCGAGGTGGGCCCCGAGGGCGTCCCCGAGAGCCTCGGTCTCCTCGGGCCCCCCCGTCACTCGGACGAGGGGGCTCATCGCGCTCCCGTCGCGCCGTGCTCCCACCCGGAAGCGGGGAGAGGGCGCTCGCGGCCTCGCTCGTCGCGGATGCGGACGCCTGTTCCCCCGAAGCGCCCTATCACGCAAACGGGGACGCGCACGGGCACGCGAACGGGCACCCCCACCCCGTCGCGCAGGCGCTCGAGGCGCGATCGGCCCGAGGGACGCATGGCGAGGAGGAGTTCGTGGTCCTCCCCGTCCCCGAGCGCGTGGGAGAGGGGCGAGCGCCCGGTCCGGCGCGCGAGGATCCTCGCCGCCCTCGAGACCGGGACGGCCCTGGCCTCGAGGACCGCCCCGACGCGGCTCGCCGCGCAGATCCGATGGAGGTCGAGGGCGAGCCCGTCGGACACATCGATCGCCGCCGCGATCGGCAGGCGCCGGGCGAGCGCGATCGCCTCCCGGACCCGCGGCGCGAACCGGAGGTGGCGGCCGAGGATGGAGCCTCCGAAGGTCCCCGTGACGAGGATCAGGTCTCCCGGGCGGGCTCCGCTGCGCAGGAGGGGTCGACGCGCGCCGGGCTCGCCGAGGAGCGCCGCCGCCGCCACGAAGGGGCCCTTCGCGCACCCGGCGTCCCCGCCGACGAGGGACGCTCCGTGCTGGCGCAGCCTCTCCTCGAATCCCTCGACGAACCGCCGGACCGCGGAGGAGGTCCAGGAGGGAGGGATCACGAGCGAGAGGAGGCCGAAGCGCGGCGTGGCGGCCATCGCGGCCATGTCCGACAGGACCCGACCGGCCGCCTTCCCGCCGGCGAGGCGGGGCGCGGTTCCCGGCGCGAAGTGCACCCCCTCGACGAGGGAGTCGGTGGTCGCGAGGAGGTTCCTTTCCGCCAACCGCAGGACGGCCGCGTCGTCCCCGATCCCGACCGTCACGTCCCGCCCGGGCCGGAGCGACCGGCGTAGCCAGGCGTGGAACGGCCCCTCGCGGAATGCCCCCCGCGCAGGCACTCTCCCCTCCCGATCAGGACCGGACGGTCCCGAGCGCCTGGCCGGAGGAGGGCCTCGACGGAGGGCGGGCGTGCCCCGTCTTCAGGACCTCCTCGAGAAGGGTCGTCGCGTAGCACCCCTTCGGGAGGAAGAAGGTGAGGACGATGCATCCCTCCCACCACATCGCCCGCGGCTCGCGAACCGGGACGCGGAGCGGACGGCGGATCCCCTTCTGGTTCAGGCCGAGCCGGATGTCGCGGAACTGCTCGGGGCTCACCCCCTCCTCCTCGAAGATCCCGTCCTCCAGCGCGCGGGCCCGACCGGAGCCCTGGAGGAGCCGCCAGCCGACGATCGGTCCCGAGGGGCTGATCTCGAAGGCGTCCGCCCGGTGCTGCTCGATCGAGGCCTCCCCCACGACGAAGCTCGCGCCGTTCGCGTGGAGGTAGGCGACGTCTCCGTCCCAGAGCGACCCGAGGTTGGGGAGGCGCGCCGACACGACGCGGTTGAAGACGTGGGACTGGAAGGAGGACACGAAGAGCTGCCTCATGCGCCTTGCGACGGCCCCCGTCGCCGCGGCCGCGTCCCCTCCGGAGGCGAGCGCGCGCATCGCGCGCAGCACGTCCCCGTTGCGCCGCGGGACGCACTCGGCCGCGCCGACGTAGTCGCCGTCCCGATACTTCGCCCGCGCCGTACGGAGGATCGGGGGATCCCCCGGCTCGTCACGGCCGAGGAGGATGTCGAGGAACCCCTTCCAGTCGCGCCCCACGAGCGCCCGTCCGAGGAGAACCCCCGAGCCGCCGATCCCGAACCGCTGGGGCCCGTAGAAGTTCGGCAGTCCGACCCGCTCGAGGCGCCCGATGACCCGCTGCACGCGAGGGAGGTCGCGCTCGGAGGCGTGGCGGATCCGGATCGTGAAGCGGTTTCCTTTCAGGTGGCCGACCCGGAGCTTGTGGGGGTGGCGCTCCGCCCATCGGATCCAGATTCCGGGGAGCTGCAGGGCGAGGAGACGTTCGGGGGGCTCGTGCTCGATCGAGACGACCTGCCGCGTCAGGGCTCTCGCATCCTTGAGCCCGGCGTAGCCGAAGTCCTCCTCGGGCCGCTCGAGGGCCCGAGCGAGGCGGCGGATCGCCTCGAAGGTCGCGATCCCCCTCTTCTCGAGGAGGAAGAAGATGTGGGTCCCGACCCCGGTCGGGACGTAGAGCGGGACCTCCTCGACGAGGAAGTCCTCGGGCTCCGCCTTGATCTCCCCGCGGACCGGAGGTTCCTCCGCCGTGACGTAGCCGAGGGGCGTCTCCAGTCGCATCGGAGCGGCTCACTATACTCCGGCGCGCATGCGAGGGGACGGACGCCTGCGCGCCCTGGAGGGGATCTTCTTCCTTTCCGGGGCGTGCGCGCTCGTCTACGAGACGGTCTGGGCCCGGTGGCTCGGCCTCGCCCTCGGCGCCGACGCCTGGGGGATCGCCGCGGTCCTCGCGGGATTCATGGCCGGCTTCGGGATCGGGAGCGCCGCAGCGGGCGCGCTCGCCAGCCGCGTGAGCCGCCCGGGGCTCGCCTACGGCCTCGCCGAGGTCGGGATCGCCCTGTGCGGCTTCCTCTCCTCCCTCCTCCTCCCCGCCCTCGCCTCCCTCACCCCGGCGCTCCACGGACTGACGGAGACCCACCCCGCCCTCCATCACGCGCTGCGGTTTGCCCTCGCCGTGGCGGTCCTCCTGGCGCCGGCGACCCTCCTCGGGGCGACCTTCCCGCTCATGGCCCGGCTGCGCGCCAGACCCGAGCGGGAGGGGGAAGGCGTGGCGAGGCTCTACGCGTGGAACACCCTCGGAGCGGCGAGCGGCGCGGCGCTCTCCGCCTTCGTCCTCGTCCCGGGCCTCGGGCTCACGGGCTCGACGTTCCTCGCCGCGACGATGAACCTCCTCGCAGGGGCGGCGGCAATCGCCCTCTACCCGGGCAGAAGCCTTCCGACGCGCGCCCCTCTCGCGAGCGCTCCTTCCGCGGGCGCCCCCGCCGATCCCGACGCCCGGGTGGTCCTCGCCGCCGCCTTCCTCTCCGGCTTCGCCTCCCTCGCGCAGGAGACCCTCCTCACCCGGGCGCTGGTCGGCGCCCTCGGGGCGTCGACCTACGCCTTCGCCTGCGTCCTCACCGCCTTCCTCGCGGGGATCGGGATCGGTCCCCACCTCCTCCCTCCGGGGGAGGACCCAGGCCGAGCTCGCCGGCGCCTCGCGGGCTGCCAGGTCGGCGCCGTCTGGGGCCTCCTCCTCGGGATCCTCGCGATCTCCCACCTCCTCGGAATCGACGGTTTCCTCGGCGCCCCTCGCAACCGAACCCCCGACGTCGAGGGGATCGGGGCCCTGTTCGCCTACCAGTTCCTCGTCTGCTGTGCGGCGCTCCTTCCCTCCGCCGTCTTCCTCGGCGCGGCGTTCCCGGCGGCGATCCGCGCGGCGCACGCCGGAGCCGGCGACGTCGCCCGGACGGCGGGTCGGGTCTACGCCGCGAACACGGCGGGGGCGATCCTCGGCACGCTCCTCGCCGCCTTCGTCGCCCTCCCCCTCCTCGGACTGCGCGCCTCCCTCGCCGCCTCGGCGGGAGCGAGCCTCCTCGCTGCCGTCCTCCTCCTTGCGCGCCGTTCCTCGATCGGGCCGCGACGGGGCCTCCTCCTCCTCGGCGCCCTCTCCCTCCCCGCGGGCGGGATCCTCCTCCTCCGCTCCCCTCCCGATCCTCCTGGAACCCGCACGATCTTCCACGAGGAGGGGAGCGCGGCGACGGTCTCCGTGGAAGAGACGACGGGCGTCCTCGGCGAGCAGGTCCGGGGCCTGCGCGTGGAGGGGAAGATCGTCGCGACCTCCGGGTTCCTCGACATGCGGCTCCAGCGTCTCCTCGGCCTCCTCCCCGTCCTCGCCTCCGCCGATCCCTCGACCCTCCTGACCGTCGGGCTCGGGACGGGGATGACGGGCGGGGCGAGCGCCCTCGCCTCGGAGGGCGGCGCCTCGACGGTCGTCGAGATCGCGCCCCCCGTCGCGAGGGGGGCGGCGTACTTCGACCGCGAGAACCACGGCGTGCTCCGCCGCAGCCGCCTCCGGTTCGAGGACGGGAGGAACTTCCTCCTCGGGACGCGGGAGCGCTTCGGCGTGATCACGACCGATCCGATCCACCCCTGGACCTCGGGATCGGGGAGCCTCTACACGGTCGAGTACTTCCGCCTCGTCGCGAGCCGCCTCGCCGCCGGAGGCGCCGTCGCGCAGTGGATCCCGCTCTACGAGGTCTCCGAGTCTGACGTCCGGTCGATCGCTTCGAGCTTCGCCGCGGCCTTCCCGAGGGTCGCCCTCTTCCTCACCGGCTACGACCTCGTCCTCCTCGGCCGGACGGACGAGATCGCGTTCGACGCCGCCCGGGTGGAGGCTCTCTTCCGGAGCCCGGAGGTGGCCGAGAGCCTGCGCGAGATCGGGGTCCTCTCCGCCGCGGACCTCCTCGCCACCTTCGTCGCCGGGGACGAGGCGGTCCGCGCCTACGTGGAGGGGGCTCCCGTGAACCTCGACGACCGCCCGGAGATCGAGTACTCGGCCCCCCGCAGCCTCCTCTCCGGCTACGCCGCCGGAGCCCTGCGCTGGGTCCTCGCGAGGGCGACCCGCCCCGAAGGGATCCCCGTCCGTCCCTCCTTCCCGCTCGCCCCTCTGCGCGAGGCCCTCGACCGGCGCGACCGGGCGCTGCGGATCTTCCTCGAGACCTACGAGAAGGGGCCGCCCCGCTCGTCGATGAAGGAGGCGGTCGCCCGCTACGTGGAGGCCCTGCGGAGCAGGGCGTAGGCGTGCCCCGAGAAGCGGGAGAGGCGGTGGACCGCGACCACCTCGAACCCCGCCCCCGCCGCCTCCGACCGGAGGTCCCGCGACCGCATCGTCCGCAGGGGTGAGCGCCCGCGCACCGCGCTTCCGAGGCCCCGCAGCGCTCGCCGCGGCGAGAGGGCTCCGTGGTACGAGACCAGGGCCGAGCGCCGCGCCACCCTCAGGCATTCGCGCAGGTGGCGGAGTCGGTCCTCCCGCCGGTCGAAGTGGTAGTTGAGGTGGGCGGAGAGGACGAGGTCGAAGCACCGATCGGGGAAGGGGAGGGAGAGGGCATCGGCCCGAAGGACCGGACCGAGGCGGCCGAATCCGAGCGCGCGGAAGAGGCCGAGGCGCTCGGCCGACCGATCCGCGAAGACCGTCGCGCGCCCCTCCCCGGTCAGAACGAAGGCGAGCCTCCCCCACCCGCACGGGCAGTCGAGGACGCTCCGGGGCCTCTCGGCGGCGAGGACCTCCCCGACGATCGCGACCTCCTTGGCGTGCTTGCGGATCCGTCGCGGGGCGACCCCGTAGGAGCGGAGGTAGGCGGAGACGACCTCGGAAGGGTGCGAGCCGGCACTCGCCGCTCGCCGCGCGAGGAGGAGCTCGTCGACGACGGCCGGCTCGGACCGCCGGACCACTCACTCCTCGAGCGTCGAGGTGTCCCCCTCCGGGAGGCCGAGCTCCCGGGCCTTGAGGAGCCGGCGCATGATCTTCCCCGAGCGCGTCTTCGGGAGGCCCGGCAGGAACTCGATCTCCCGGGGGTAGGCGTGCGCGGCGAGGCGGTTGCGGACGAAGTTCGCGATCTCGGCCTTGAGCGCGTCCGACGGGACGCACCCCGCGCGGAGCGAGACGAACGCCTTGATGATCTCGTAGCGCTCGGGGTCGGGCTTCCCGATGACGGCGGCCTCGGCGACGGCCGGATGCTCGACGAGGGCGCTCTCGACCTCGAAGGGGCCGACGAGGTGGCCCGCCGTCTTGATCACGTCGTCGGCGCGCCCGACGAACCAGAAGTACCCGTCCTCGTCCTTCCAGGCGCGGTCCCCGGTGATGTACCACCCGTTCTTGAACCGCGAGTCGTAGAGCTCCTTCTTCTTCCAGTAGGTCCGGAACATCGAGGGCCACCCGGGCTTGAGGGCGAGGTCCCCCTCCTGCCCCGCCGGCACCTCCTTCCCCGAGGCGTCGATCACCGCCGCCTCGGTCCCGGGGATCGGCCTCCCCATCGAGCCCGGCCGCACGTCCATCGCGGCGTAGTTCGAGATCTGGATGCAGCCCGTCTCCGTCTGCCACCAGTTGTCGTGGAACGTCTTCCCGAGGGCGTCCTTCGCCCAGACGATCGCCTCCGGGTTGAGCGGCTCCCCGACAGAGGCGCAGAACCGCACCCGGCTCAGGTCGGACTTCGAGGCGGCCTCCTTCCCCGCCTTCATGAGCATCCGGATGGCGGTCGGGGCCGAGTACCAGACCGTGACGCCGTGGCGCTCGAGCACGGCGTACCACTTCTCGGCGTCGAACGGCCCCTCGTAGACGACCTGCGTCACGCCGAGCGACCAGGGGCCGAACATCCCGTAGGAGGTCCCCGTCACCCAGCCCGGGTCGGCCGTGCACCAGTAGATGTCGTCGGGGTGGAGGTCGAGGCAGATCCGGGCGGTGTGGCGCTGGCCGAGGATCGCCCGGTGCCAGTGGACGGCCCCCTTCGGCTTCCCCGTCGTCCCCGAGGTGTAGTGCATGATCGAGAAGTCCTCGGGGCGCGTCGGCTCGATCTCGAAGGTCGAGGCGGCCTTGCCGTACGCCTCCTCGAACGAGGCCTCACCGGCCTGCGGGTAGAAGGGGACGCGGGCGCGGTTCGTGACGAGGACGTGCCGCAGCGCCGGCAGCTCCTTCCGGATCTCCCGCACACGGTCGATGAGGGTCGTCGAGGTGACGAGCACCTTCGCCTCGCTGTCGGCGACGCGGTCGCGGATCGCCTCGGGGCCGAAGGCGGAGAAGAGAGGCCCGGCGACGCCGCCGGCCTTGAGCGTCCCGAAGACCGTCCAGTAGAGCTCGGGGACTCGCTCGAGGAAGACGAAGACCCGGTCGCCGCGCGCGACCCCGAGCCCCCGCAGGAGATTCCCGATCCGGTCGGTCGCCTCCTTCGCCTGGGCGAAGGTGAAGGTCTCGATCTTCCCCTCCTTCGATTCCCAGCGGAGCGCCGTCTTGCCGCCCCGCCCCTCGAGGACGTGGCGGTCGATGCACTCGAAGCCCTTGTTCAGCCCTCCGCCCGGCAGGCCGCGGCACTCCTTCGCGATCACGTCCCAGGAGAAGGCCTTCCGTTCGGCGGCCCAGTCGCGGAGGTTCGGAGCGACCGGGAACTCGGAGAGGGAGGGTTTTCGGATCGTCTCGTGGCGCAAGGGGTCACCCGGTTCGGAGGGAGGGTAGGCCCTTTTATCGTACGGCGCTTCCCCTGGCATCGAGGGGTCGCCGGCGGACGTGGGGCCCGGTAGCGTCGACCGTATCCTCCCGCCTCCGTGACCGATCGCCCCGCGCGTCAGGCGCGGCGGAGCTCCCCCCCGAGCCCCTTCGCGGCCGCCTCGACCCGGTCGAGGAAGCGGGCGGCGTCCTCGTCCGTGAGGGTCCGCTCCTCGGAGACGAGGATCACGTGGAAGGCGAGGCTCTTCCGCCCCGTGCCGAGGGATCCGCCGCGGAAGACGTCGAACAGCTCGATCTCCCCCGCCAGGCCCGAGGCGGCGCCGCGGATCGCCGCTTCCGCCGAGGCGGCGGAGACCGCCTCCGGAAGGGCGAGGGCGACGTCCACCTTGACCGCGGGGAATCGGGGGATCGGGCGGAACTTCCGGACCGGGACGCGGGCCCCGAGGATCGCGCGCAGGTCGAGGGAGACGAGGGCGACCGGGACGGAGAGCCCCAGCGCCCGGCGCGCCCTCGGATCGAGCTCCGCGGCGAAGCCGAGAGCCGCGCCGCCGAAGTCGAGTCTCACGCCCCGCACCGGGTGGGCGAAGGGTCGCGCCGGCTTTCCGTCGAACGGACGCTCCACGACCTTCTCGACCCGGAGCCGCTCGAGGAGGGTCGTGGCGACCCCTCTCGCCCTGCCGAAGGCCCCTTCCCGCGCCTCCGTCCGGCTCGCCCAGACGGCCGCGATCTCGTGGACCTCGAGGGGCTCGCCCGGCGCGGTCGAGGTCTCGGGCCGGTATCCCTTCCCGATCTCGAAGAGGCGGACCTCCTCGAAGAGGAGGAGGTTCTTCGGGAGGAACCCGAGGAGGGAAGGGAGGAGCTCCCGGCGAATCCGGGAGAGGTTCTCCGCGATCGGGTTCTTCACGCGGACGAAGGGCTCCCCCCCGAGCGCCAGCGCCTCGACCGCCTCGTCCGCGAGGAATGTGTAGCCGTAGGCCTCCCGGAAGCCGAACGGGCCGGCGAGCGCGTCGGCGGCCGCCCTCGCGAGCATGCGCTCCTCGTCGGGCGCGGGAGGCCTCGCGGGGAAGGAGGGGATCGAGGGGGGGATGTTCCCGTAGCGGAGCATCCTCCCGATCTCCTCGACGAGGTCGTCCTCGATCGTGACGTCCTTCGTCGCGCGGAAGGAGGGGACGCCGACGCGGAGATCTGCCCCGGCGGGCTCGACCGAGAACTGCAGCCTCCGGAGGAACTCCGCCATCCTCTCCGTCGGCAGGCCAACCCCGAGACGTCCCCGCGTCCGCTCCGTCCGGAGCGGGATCGTCCGGGGGGAGAACTTCCAGCTCCCCGCCCGCGTCGCGGGTCCCGTGACGCGGGCCCCGGGACAGACCTGCGGGAGGAGCTCGACGAAGCGCGCCGCGGCCCAGTCGACCAGGGTCGGGTCGAGGCTCTTCTCGAATCGTGCGGAGGCCTCCGTCCGGAGCCCGAGGCGCTGCGCGCTCCGGCGGACCGAGACGGGATGGAAGGCCGCGCACTCGAGGACGAGGGCGCCCGTGTCGGCGCGCACCTCGCTCGCCTCCCCCCCCATCACTCCGGCGACGGCGACAGGACCCTCGC
>CBRGOK010000078.1:0-10096 GCA_967798035.1 uncultured bacterium | reverse complement strand
TCCGTCGGGACGGGAGGCGTGCTCCTTGCCTGCCTCGCCCTCCTCGGCCACGAGGTCCTCGTCCGCTCGGCCCGGCAGCCTGCCATCGTCCTCTCCGAGACGGCCGCGCGGAGCGAGCCCCGGGCCGACCGGGAGGAGCTCTTTCGCCTCCGGCCGGGAGAGGAGCTACGCCTCCTCGGGTCGGAGGGGAAGTGGGTCCGGGTCGAGGCCCCGGGTCGGGGTGTGGGGTGGCTGCCGGCGGAGGCGGTCGAGCGGATCTAAACCCCGGAGTCCTGCCTATCCCACGCCTTGACCGCGCGCCGCTGCCTGCGGGGACGAATTCCCGGCAGGGTAGGCGGCTTCCACTCCTCCGCGAGCGGAGCAACGTAGGCGGGCGCGACAGGGCTCTCCCTCTTCAGAGGTTCGCTAGCCGCTCTGCGGGACCGATCGGCGTGGGCGACCTAAGACTCGTGGCCGCGCCGAGTGCCTCTGATTTGGCGCCGGCTCCATGGATCGCTGGGCTTGGGGCTCGCAATTCCGTCCCCTTGACGGATCGGAAGAGCGTGGCTACGGTCGACCCTTGCAAGGAAGGTACGCTGTGAGTCAGAGTCATACTCACAGGCTTGTTGCGCCGGACACGGGCCCGACGTGCGGTTCGCGGCGCGGGTTGGACTCGCGCAGGAGGTTCCCATGAGTACGAGGATTCTCTCTCGCTCTTGGTGTCTCGCCGTCTTCGTCGCCGTCCCGATTCTGACGGAGGGTAGCGCCCGGGCCCAGTTCGTCTGGGCCGGCGGAGTAGCGAATCCCTCCCCTCTCCCGACGGGCAACTTCCTCGGATTCCACAATCTTTGCGTTCCGGTTCCCAACCACCTCGGGCTCTACAACACCGGCGTCCCCGGGGTCGAGATCGCGATCTGGAAGCACTGGGTGGTCGTCGCATCCCCCGAGTCCATGTGGGGGAGCGTCGGCGACCTCGACGGGACGGGTCCGTTCAACGACACGAACTCGGTCATCCTGATCGTCGACATCGAGAAGAGCGAATTCTTCAACACCGGGCTGTTCGGTTCCCGCCCCAGCATCTCCGCCACGCCGGACGGAGGCGTCACGGTCGCCTTCGAGGTGAACGAGTTCAAGCTCACCCGCCCCGCTCTTGGCGCTCCCCCCGTCACCGGATACCCGAACCTGAACACGCTTCCCGTCCAGATGACCCCCGGCATGGCGCAGGACGCGAACGGCGACGGCGACGTGGACGACCGGGTTATCGTCCTCTATACCTGGATCCAGGGGACGGTGCCGAACGCTCCTCCTCGGGGCTATACGGTGATTCTCGCACCTCCGGCTGACCCGACGGGCACGGCGTTCACCCGGCCCTCGTTGACGAACGGCTTCCTCGTCTGCGAGCACGGCCCGATGACCCTGGCCTCCTCGATCGTTGGGGCGAATCCGCCCGCCAACGTCGTCCCGAGCATCTATGTCTGGAACCTCTCCGGGTGGGCCACGCCGACTCCGGCGGGAACCCTCCGCCCGTTCCACGGCGTCCCGGGTTCACCCGTCCCCTGGGTCACCGTTCTTCCCGGCATCATGGGAGTCCCGCCTGCGGCGGTCGCCGGCGGATTTCACCCTCACATTACGTCGAGTGGCGCCCCCGGGAGCGCCCCGCACCAGATCGTGGTGTACGAGCGTCACGAGACCAAGAACTTTCCAGTTCCCGCCGACATCAACGTCGACGGGGACTCCCTCGACTCCGGGTACTACTGGCGCCAGGTCCTGGGACTCACCGCCCCGACCGTCGTGACAAATGTCGGGCACCCGAACGATCCGAATCCCCCTGCGCTGATCCATCCACCGGCACCGGTCACCATTCTGAGCGCGCAGCAGCCACCCGATCCCCCGGCGCCGCCCGCGCACCAGGTCGCCAACCTGACGACGACGAACGGGACCGTGGACGGGCTGCCCTTCTACTACTTCCCGCCCACACAGCAACTCTACGTTGGGACCTTCCTCGGCGGCACCGCGAATCGACTCACCGGGGGTTCAGGAGGGGGGAATGGCGTCTTCGCCTTCAGCCGATTCGCCGATGGGTTCCAGCCCGGAGCCGGATCGGAGCGGGAAACTCGCCTGTGCCTCGACGAGAATGTCGGCTTCGTGAACCTCCTCACAAGTCCTGCGCCCAGCTCGTTCTTCGGTGGGGTCGGGTACGAGGGTCTGTATCCCTCCATCGCCGGGGAGTGGATGGCCATGACGACGCGGGAGTACGCCCAGAACGTGGCCACCGACCTCGACGGGGACGGGCGCATGGACAGGAGCATCGTGCGCTTGTCCGAGATCATCCCAGTCCCCCCTCACACGGCGACGAGGCCGAAGACCATCGGGTGCGGATACGGGGCAGCCGTAGAGGACGATCCGGCATTCGGCACAGGTCCCCTGGCTGGAGTGGCTGCCCAAGTCGTCGTCTTTCTCACGCCGGAGGACAACCTCTACGTGAATCCTGGCCTGTGCTCGACTGTCCAGCACCCCTACATCATCAGCCCCGGCGCTTGCACCTCGGTTGTCCCGGGGCCTTGCAGGGTCGGCAACCTGAACGCAAACAGTTGTGCGGGCTGGAGCGCCGGCTACGCCGACACCGATTCGTGCGACGTCGTGGTTCGCTGGTTCGTCCAGTAGGCCTTGGGGATCTACGAACTACAATGACTCCATGAGAACCTACGCTTTTCCGAGAGATCGCCCAGATCACATCACGCCCCGGACCTTGAGGGGTGGGCGTATCGCTTGTCTCCTCATCCTGCTGTGGGCGGCGTGCCCCCTCCTGCCTGCCTTTGCGCAACGGTCGGTCTGGTCGGGTTCCCCCCCCTTCGGCGGAGGCTACACGGGCCTCTACGAGCTGAAACCGGCGGGCGACATCGACGCAGACGGCATCGCCGACGTGATCACAACTACGGGATTCGCGAATCTTGCGCCTCCCCGGGTGGTCCTGTTCCGTGGACTGGACGGAAGCGTGGCGTGGTGGCAATCGACTGGTGGTGCGTGGTTCGGTGTCGACTCCATCGGAGATGTCAACGGAGACTTGATCGACGACGTCGCAGTGGGCAGGACGACTCCAGTCCCCGGGCGAGTCGACGTTCGGTCCGGACTGGACGGCTCGTTGGTCTACCAAGTACTGGGAACAGGGGGGGGATTCTTCGGCACCGGGGTCGCGGCGCTCCCCGACTTCGACGGCGATGGGGTCCTGGAGTTCGCGGTCAGCGACTGGGCCTCTCCCACCAATCCCCTTCTCGTGTTCGGCGTCCTCCGAGCGTTTTCGGGGAATGTGGCGACGGCCGGCAACAGTCTCTGGAGCGCTTCCTTCGCCCCGCTCTATCCGAGCCCCAGCGGGAACTTCCCGACCGTAGGTTGGCTGAAGCGAGTCGGAGACATCGACGGAGACGGCTTCCCGGACCTGGTGACCTGGGGACAGGACCAAGCCTTCCGATTCGTGTCCGGCCCGACCGGCCAGCTCATCTACACGATCATCTACCCAGCCAGCTTTGTGCCGTACACGGCGATCTTTCCCACCCAGCCGTACGGCTGGGTGGCCGGGATCGGGGACGTCGACGGGGACGGCATCGACGATCTCGCGCTAAGTGGAGCGGACGGGGCCGGGACCTTCCCGTCGGGCAACTGCTCCGGCTCTCTTCCGGGCGTCGTGCAAGTCCGCTCGGGCCAGAACGGGGCCTCGATCTGGTGGCTCACCTCCTCCGTCACGACCGACGGCTTCGGCATGTCGGTCGAGGGCGGAGAGGACTGGAGCGGGGACGGGATCCCCGATGTCCTCGTCGGGACGGCGTGCCTCGGGCAGGGAGTCGTCGAGGTGCGGTCGGGCCTGGACGGAGCGTTCGTGACCTCGTTCGGTCCGCCCCCCGGGTCGGCGGCGGTCGGCTTCGGCCGCCGGATCGCGGCGATTCCCGACTCGAACGGCGACGGCGTCGCCGAGATCGCGGTGAGCGCGCCACTGACTCCGGTCGGCGGAGTGGCGAACAGCGGGGTGATCTACCTCTACACGTTGTGCGACATCTTCGGCTCGGGCTGTCCGGGATCGGGCGGGATCACGCCGCGCCTGCGCTGCGCGGGCGGATCCGCGGCGGTCGGGAACGGCTCCTTCGCCTTACAACTGCGGGACGCCCCTCCCGGGGCCGACGCGTTCCTCCTGTTGGGAGTCAGCGATGCGACGTGGGCGGGGGTCACCCTCCCCTGGGCGATCCCCGGCTCGGCTGGATGCTCGGTGCTCGTCTCCGGCGACGTGATCGCGGGTCCGGTCCCGACCGGAGGGACGGGCCCCGGAACCGGTGCGGCGAGCATGGCGCTTCCGGTGCCCCCCGACCCCGCGGCCGTGGGGTCGGTCGCCTATGCGCAGTGGGCCGTCTCCGACCCCGCTCAGGCATCGGTCGCTGTCTCGAGAGGGGTGCGGCTCGAGGTGCTGCCTTGAACCGGGTTTCTGGAGTCGGTCGGATCGCGCTCGGGCTCGTCGCGGCTTGTCTCGTCTCGTCGTCGGCGGGCGATGGAAGGGCCCAGACGGCCCCTCCCTACGCCCGGGTGGTCGTCTTCGAGGAGGACTTCGAGTCGGGCACGCTGGGCGCCTTCACGGAGACGGCGGTTCCCAACGAACCGTTCAACCCCTACCCGGCGACGGCCGGGCCGTGCGGGGTACCGGCGGCGACCCTGTGGCACGCGGAGCCCTTCTGCGACGCATGTACCGGGCCCCCGACTCTCATCCACGCGGCCATGGGGACCTACGCCGCCGCCTACAACCGCATGGACGAGGTCCCGCCGGACTGCACGTACGACACGGGAGTGGCGAACGCCGGAGCGCTCGAGACCGGCACGGTCTTCTGGCCTTCCTGGCCCTCCGTCCCGATGAGCCTCGTCCTCGAGTTCGACGTGCAGAGGATCACTCAACCGGGAACGGGCTCTCCCTTCCTGCCGACCCCCTTCTACGACCGGGTCTACGTCGAGGTCGATCTCGGGCTGAACCCAGGTCCCTGCGGCCGGGACTGGCGCGTGGTGACGGATCTACCGTTGGGAGTCACGTACGCCTGCCCGACGAATCTCTGGACGGTCGTCATCACCAACCACGCCTACCTCGACTTCATGGCCGGATCGAACCGCCCCTTCCGGTTCCGCTTCGACACGATCGACGCCGCCCAGAACGGCTACCGGGGCGCGTACCTCGACAACATCCGGATCCTGAACTCCTTCTGCACCCCCTGCATCGGGACGGAAGGGGGGACCACGCTCTGCCTCCCGCGCATCGAGTCGGCGGGCGGGACCCCGAGGGTCGGGAACGGGAACTTCGAGCTGCGCGTGACGGAGGCGCCGGCCAACCTGACGGCGGCCGTCCTCGTCCTCGGCCTGTCGCACACGGTGTGGGGAACGGTCTCCCTCCCCTGGGTGATTCCGGGGACGACGGGACCCTACGGTTCCTGCACGCTCTGCGTCTCTCCGGACGTCCTCCTGCCCGCGGCTCCCGTGATCGGAAGCCCCTGCGTCACGACGGCGGTGCAGCCCCTGCCAATTCCCGCGTCTCCGCCACTGGCGGGCGCTCAGGTCTACGCGCAGTGGGCCATTCTCGGGCCCACGCAGAACCCGGCGGGCGTGATCACGAGCGACGCCGCGGCGGTGGTGATCCAGCCGTGAGGGGGCCTGGAGTCGTAGGGGGATCACGGGGCCGCTCGGAACCCGGGTCCGTCGGGGTGAGCCGCTCGCCGGTCTCGGGGATGGCCGGGTGAGCCGACTGTTCTCGATATCCATTCCAGCCTGCCTCTTCCTCCTCGGGCAGGCCTCCCCTTCCGGCGCGCCGCGGTCGATCGATTGGAAGACGGCGAGCAGGGAGGAGGTCGCCCGCGCCTTCAAGTCGAAGGGGGGAGCGGACCGAGCCTGGGCGTCCTCGCTATCGGGACCGATCCGCGAGTGTGAGAGACGCCTGAGGTCCCTCGAGGAGGACTTAGCGCGCAGGAGGTATCCCGAGAGGGCGCTCGAGACCGAACACAGGAAGGGGCTCGAAAACCTCTACCGCGTGTTCCCGGGCCCCGATGCCGCCCGGATGGTGCGGGATCTCGGGGGCGCGACCGGGGCGCGGCGGGAGGCCTTCGCGGAGATGGCGCTCGACCCCGTCTTCCGCGCGGCGAGGCCCCTCATCACGGAGGGAGGCGAGCTCCTCGATCGGTATCGCTCCACTCTACGGATGGTCGAGTTCCTCGGTGACGGCCGCATCCTCTTCTCCGACGCGGAAGTCTCGGAGCTCTTTCGGCGGATGCCACTCCTCCTCGAGGCGGCGCAGTGCGCGGAGGCGGACGGTCTGGAGCTGTCGAGGATTCCCCCCGAAGGGCGCCCGCGGCGCGAGGCGGTGGAACGCCTCCTTGCCACGCTGGAGGACCCGGTCCGGAGCAGGGGACTCAAGGAGGCCTCCGCCATCCTCGCGCCGGTCGAGGCCGAGCTGCGGTCCCTTTCCGGGAGGCTGCGCCTCGAGGCGTTCCTCCAGTCGAGGAGGGAGGAGCTCGGTTCGTTGCAGGGGCGCCTCTCCGAGGCGGAGAAGCGTCGCCTCGAGGCGCTGAAATACCTCCCTCCCAGGCCGGGCCAGGAGGAGGCCGCGCCGGCGCCCGGGCCCGCCGTCGCCGCGATGAGGGAACACGAGCGATGGAAGGCCGCGCGGGAGATCCTCCTCGAATGCCTCGTCCTCGACCCGACGTCGCTCTGGGGCCTCTACGACTACGGGCGCGTCTCGGATTTCCGGCGGAGCGTCGGAGACGCGGTCTCCGCGTGGACGCGGTTCCTCGCCCTCCATGACCCCCTCGGGAGGAAGGAGGACCCCTTCACGCGGGGTCTCCGCGATTACATCGCCCAGAACCGCCAGCTCGGAAGATGAAGGGCGAGGAGCGCGCGGTCGGGTCCTGATTCACCGTCCGACCCTTCCTCGGGGAGGCGGCCGGCGGGTACGATCGGCTCTCCCCCCTGAGGGTCCCATGGCTCGCATCGGCGTTCTCCTCTCCGGCTGCGGCGTCCTCGACGGATCCGAGATCCACGAGGCCGTCCTGACGCTCCTTTCCCTCGACCGCGCGGGCGCCGAGGCGCTGTGCATGGCGCCCGACGTCGCGCAGCGCGAGGTCGCGAACCACCTGACGGGCGCGCCCGTGGCGGGGGAGAGCCGCAACTGCCTCGTCGAGGCGGCGCGGATCGCGCGCGGGAACATCCGGGACCTCGCCACGGTGAAGGCGGAGGAGATCGACGGTCTGATCCTCCCCGGGGGCTACGGGGCCGCGAAGAACCTCTCCGACTTCGCCACGGCCGGCGAGAAGGCGAAGCCCCACCCGGAGGTCGCGCGCCTGGTCCTGGAGATCGCGAGGGCGGGCAAGCCGATCGGCGCGATCTGCATCGCGCCGGCGACCGTCGCGGCGATCCTCGGGAAGAACGGGATCCGGGCCTCCCTCACGGTCGGCAACGAGAAGGGGACGGCGGCTCGGATCGTCGCTATGGGATGCGCCCACGAGGACCGGCGGGTGCGCGATGTGTGCGTCGACCGCGACGCCCGGGTCGTCTCGACGCCCGCCTACATGCTTGCCACCCGGATCGGCGAGGCGGCGGAGGGGATCGAGAAGCTCGTGCGCGAGGTCCTCTCCCTGGTCCCGAAGCCCGCGGCCGTCGGCCGCTGATCGGGCCGCCGGGCCTCCCCTCATGTCTCCGGGATCGCGCCTCCTCCTTCCCGCCGCGTTCGGCCTGCTCCTCCTAGGTCCGGCCTCCGACTCGTCCCTCCTGCGCGGGAGCGTCCGAGCGCGGACGGGGCACCCGATCGCCCTGGCCGAGATCCGGCTCCAGAAGGGAGAGGAGCCGATCCCGCCCGGCCCCCCCGACGCGATCGCCGGGGAGGATGGGACCTTCGAGGTCCCGGCGCCCGCGCCGGGCACCTACGCCCTTTGGGCCTCCGCTCCGGGATACCTCGATGGGCGCGCGGGGCCCCTCGAGGTGAAGGAGGGAGCGACGGTCGAGGGGATCTCTGTGAGCCTTTTCTCGGTCGGGAAGACCCCGGCCACGATCACCGTGCTCGACGTGGAGGGAGCGCCGCTCGAGGGAGTCTCCGTCGAGGCCTCCTCGACCGGCTTCGCCCTCGGGACGCCCATCCGGACCGTGTCCGGGCCCGACGGGAAGGCGCGCTTCGAGGCGCTCAACGCGGGGGCGACCAACTTCAGGATGCGCCTTCGGGGGGAGGGCGCCTCGGAGGAGTGCGTCGTCGAGACGCAGGCGAGCCGAGGCCTCAAGTCGTCGGAGGAGTTCGTTTTCGAGATCCGCATCGGGAGGCCGTCCCGGTCCTTCGAGGGGAAGGCCCTCGACGCCTCGGGAGCCCCGATCGCGAAGGGGCGCGTCGTCGCCGTCTTCGAGCCGGAGATGACGGAGCGCTTCTCCTTCACGGGAGGGAGCGCGCTGGCGGGACCGGACGGGACCTACCGCGTCGCCGGCCTCGTCGCGGGGGAGTACCGGGTGCGCCTGTTCGGCGTCCCCCCCGGAGGCGGGCCCGAGCGTCTCCTCGTCGAGCGCGCGGGCGTGCGCCCGGGGGGAGGGGCGATCGACCTCGTCGTCTCCCCTGACCTCCCGACTCTGGTCGAGGGGAACTGCGTCGACGTCGACTCGGGTCGACCCCTCGTCGCCTCGGAGGCGAGGCTCGAGATCGGGGGGAAGATCGTCGCCACCGACAAGACGGACGGCGAGGGCCGGTTCTCCTTCGCCGCCCACCTTTCGAAGGAGGGGCCCAACATCCTGCGGGTCACCCACCGGAGATTCGGCTACGAGGAGCGCTGGCTCCGCCCGGAGGAGGTGCGCCCGGACGGACGTTACCCCGAGCTCGCCTTCAGCGTCTCGCGGAAGAAGGCCGAGGACCGGTAGCGAGCCGGCGGGTCAGCGGGGGAGGGGGGAGGACCGCCGCTCGATCGCGGCGAGCATCTCCTCGTTGCGCGGCCACTTGAAGAACGGCACGCCGCGGCGGGCGGCCTCCTCGCGCTCCGCGGCCTCGAGGAGGGGGATGCGGTCCTTCGGGACGGCCCGCGGGAATCGCTCGCGGAGGCGACGTTCGACGCCGGCGGCCGCCTCCTCTGCGGCCGCCGCCTCCAGGCCGGGCCGCGAGGCGAGGTAGGCGAGCACGACCTTCGCGCCGCTCTCCCCGTCCTGGCGGGCCTTCCCGACGAGGCCGTCGGAGGCCTTCCGCGACCAGCCGATGACGAAGAGCCCCTCGAGGACGCGCTTCGCCGCCGGATCGTAGACCTCGTAGAGGGAGGGCTCGGGGTCCCCTCCCCGCGGGACGGGGTTCGTCGAGAAGGTGCCGTCGGCGTAGGGGAGGCCGAGGCTGGGGTCGACCCGGTCCCCGATCGCGAAGATCACCGTGTCGACGGGGAGGACCTCCGTCTTCCCCGTCCCCTTCGCCGCGGTCGAGTCCCCCTTGGCCACGAGGACGTTCTCCTCGATCTCGAGGCCGGCGACCCGCCCCCCCGCGTCGCGGAGGACGCGCTTGGGCGAGGCGAGGAAGCGGAAGCGGATCCGCGTCGGCCCCTCGGGGACCGTCCCCTCCGGCGTGTCCTCGAGGAGGGCGGCGACGAGCGCGGCCGGATCCTGTCCGACGGCCCGGAGGCGATCGGCGATCCTCTCGATCTCGGCGGCCGCGGCCGCGCGATCCAGGTTCGCGCAGACGTGCTTCATCTCCCGGCGGTCGTAGGCGCGCTCCGCCGGTCCGCGCAGGGCGACGGCGACCATCTCGCCGACCTGCTTGTAGTGCACGAGGTAGTTCGCGACGTCGATCATCACGTTGCCGATTCCGACGACGGCGCAGCGCTGGCCGATCGCGAAGGGGCGGAAGCTGAAGGGGGGGAGGTCGTTGTAGTGGTAGACGAGGTCCTTCGCGTGGAAGACCCCTTCCCCCTCCTCGCCGGGGACGCCGAGGCTCTTCGTCCCCTGCGCGCCCGCCGCGACGACGACGGCCGAGAACCCGAGCCCCATCAATTCCTCGACGGTGAGGTCGCCGCCCCCCCCGATCCGGACGTTCCCGAAGTAGGAGAGGGCGGGGGTCTCGAGGATCTTCCGGAACTGCTTACGGAGCCCCTCC
>CBRGOK010000077.1:0-10134 GCA_967798035.1 uncultured bacterium | reverse complement strand
TCGAGGCGTGGGTCCGGCGGACGGCGATCACGGGTCTGCCGACGGTGGTGCGCCGCGACACCACGGCGGCCCCGGCCGGGGAGATCTACATCCTCCGGATCAACAACGTCTCCCCGGCGACGATGGAGGTGGCCTTCTACCTCCGGTTGGGGACCACCTCCCACCTCGCCCTGGGCCTCGTCCCGACCTCCGTGAACGCCTGGCACCACTTCGCCGGGACCTACGACGGCACCGCGATGCGCGTGTACTGGGACGGGGCGCTCGTCGCCTTCAAGGCCGTGTCGGGGACGATCCCGGGCGGGACGTCCGAGCTGCGGATCGGCGCGGGCGTCCTGACGGACGGCTGGGTCGGCCAGCTCGACGAGGTCCGGCTCTGGGGCGTCGCCCGGACGCAGGCGCAGATCCAGTCGACGATGGACTCGATGATCGCCGGGAACGAGGCGGGACTCGTCGGCTACTGGAGGTTCGACGCGGGGTCGGGGCAGGCGGCGGGCGACTCCTCCCTCCAGGGGAACGGGGGGACCCTGGGGTCCACGAACCTCCCCGACCTCAACGACCCGTCCTGGACGGCGACCGCCGCGCCGCTCGGCGTCGGCGTGGAGGCGGTCTCGCCCCCCTTCGGGCCCTCCTACGGCGCGACGCCGGTGACGATCACGGGGCAGGGGTTCTCCCCCGGCGCGACGACCGTGACGCTCGGCGGGCAGCCGCTCGCCGGGGCCGTGGTCGTCGACTCGCTGACGATCCTCGCGACCGTTCCACCGGGGGCCGTCGGGACGGCCGACCTCGCCGTCACCGCCCCGTACGGCTCGGCGACCCTGGAGGAGGCGTGGAGCTGGGCGGACCACCTCCACGCGACGGGGGGGATCTCGGCCGCCTCCGGCGGGACGGTGGACCTCTCCCTCTTCGCCGAGCCCTCGAACGCCGTCCGCCCGTACATCGTCGCGACGTCCCTCTCGGGGACGAGCCCGGGCTTCCCGCTCCCGGGGTCCTCTCTCGTCCTCCCCCTCAACCCCGACACCTGGACGACGATCGGGCTCCTCGAGCTCAACACGCCGACCTTCGAGGGCTTCTTCGGCATCCTCGACTCGGCGGGGACGGCGAGCGCCTCCTTCAACCTCGGCCCCATCCCCCTCTCTCCCGCGCCGATCGGGCAGCCGATCCACTTCGCCTACGTCGTGCTCGGCCCCTTCGGCGGGGGCTTCTCCCTCGCCTCGAACGCCGCGACGGTCTCTATCTCGCCGTGAGTCGCGCCCGGACCGCCGCGATCCTCCTCCTCTGCGCCTCGCCCGGGGCGGCGAACGAGGCCCTCTCCTTCGCGCCGACGCAGATGGTCCAGGTCGCCTCGAGCCCCTCCCTCGACTCGATCTCGGGGGCGATCACGGTCGAGATGTGGGCCCGGGTGACCGACCCCGGCGCGGGCCAGCTGACCGCCCTGCGCCGGAACCTGACGGGGATCGTGAACGCGGGGGAGGTCGTCCTCTTGCGGATGGAGTCGTTCGACTTCTTCGCGAACGTCATGCACCCCCGCTTCCGGCTGCGGGTGGGACCCGACTCCTTCTTCGCCGAGGGGACGGTGCCGATCTCCTTCGACACCTGGCACCACTGGGCCGCGACGTTCGACGGCACCTTCATGAGGATGTACTGGGACGGGGCGCTCATCGCCATCGTCCCGCACCCCGGCGCGATCGCGGCGACCGACGCGCCGCTCCTCCTCGGCGCGGGAGTCGGCTCCCCCTTCGACTCCTGGCGCGGCGAGCTCGACGAGGTCCGGATCTGGAACGTCGCCCGGACGCAGGCGCAGATCCAGGGCTCGATGTTCTCGGCCCTCTCGGGGAGCGAGGCCGGCCTCCTCGCCTACTGGCGCTTCGAGGAGGGGGGAGGGCAGTTCGCGACGGACTCGACGGCCAACGGGAACGCCGGGATCCTCGGGCTCCTCCCCGTCGCCGACTTCGCCGATCCCACGCGGGTCTCCCTCCCGCTCATCGGCCTGTCGTCCGTCTCGCCGGCCTTCGGCGCCTTCTACGGCCCCTCGCCGGTGACGCTGACGGGCACGGGGTTCGGCGCGGCGGGGGCCCCGGCGGTCAGCGTCGGCGGGATCGCCGCGAGCGCCGTGACGGTCCTCGGTCCGACGACGATCCAGGCGACCTTCCCGCCGGGGCCTCCCGGGCCCGCGGACGTCACGGTCTCGAACGGCCTCGGTTCGGCGACGCTCCCGGGGGCGTGGGTCTGGGCGGACCACCTGCACGCGGAGACCTCGACGATCCCCCTCGCCACGGGGGGAAGCGCCCCCCTGCGCCTCTTCGCGGAGCCGGCGAGCGCGGGGCTCGGCCACCTCGTCCTCTCGTGCACGTCGGGGACCGTCCCCGGCTTCCCCGTCCCCGGCACGCCGTTCACTCTCCCCCTCAATCCCGACCCGTGGATGCTCCTCGCGCTCGGGACCGCGAACTCCCCGATTTTCGCGAACTTCCTCGGGATCCTCGACGCGGAAGGCGAGGCGCTGGCCGTCTTCGACACGGGACCGGGCCCTCTCCCGGGCGCCGTCACCGGGCTCGCCATCCACTTCGCCTACGTCGTGATCGATCCCTCGGGTGGCGGGTCGATCCCGCTCGTCTCGAATCCCGTGACGGTGACGATCCTGCCGTGAAGGCTCCCCTCCGCGCGTCTCTCGCGGCCTCCCTCCTGTGCGGGCTCGCCTGCGGACAGGGCTACCTCCTCGCCCAGTTCGACGGATCGGCGCCGTTCGACGCGTTCGGCGCCTCCGTCTCGGCGGCGGGAGACGTCGACGGAGACGGGGTCCCGGACGTGATCGTCGGGATCCCGGGGCGCGACGCGGGGGGCCTCGCCGACTCGGGGGAGGCGAGGGTCTACTCCGTCGACACCGGGGCGGTCCTCCTCGCCGTCGCCGGGACGGCGGCGGGGGACGAATTCGGTTTCGCCGTCGCCGGAGTCGGAGACGTCGAAGGGGACGGGATCCCCGACCTCCTCGTCGGGGCGCCCCAGTCGGGGAACGGGGGGACGGGGTACGCGAGGCTCGTGTCGGGCGCCAGCGGCGCGGTCCTCCTGTCCTTCGCCGGGTCGGTAGCGGGGGATCGGTTCGGCTGGTCGCTCGCCGCGGCGGGCCTCGTCGACCTCGACTCCGTGCCCGACCTGATCGTGGGCGCGCCGCGGACAGGCTCCGGGGTCGGGCCCGGCTACGCGAGGGTCTTCTCGGGAAGCACGGCGAGCGCCCTCCTCATCCTGGACGGGACGAGCGTCGGGGACCTCTTCGGCGAGGCGGTCGCCGGAGCGGGGGACCTGAACGGCGACGGCCACTCCGACCTGATCGTGGGCGCTCCGGGGGATCCGACGAGCGGCGTCGCCTCGGGGGCGGCGAAGGTCTTCTCGGGCTCGACGGGGCTCATGATCGGCGGCTTCTACTCGTTCGGCTCCTACACCTGGCAGGGCTGCTCCGTCGCGAGCGCCGGGCTCGTGAACGCGGGGGCGGTCCCCGACCTGATCGTGGGCGCCTGCGGAGGGCTCGGCGGGAGCGGCGGCGCCCGGGTCTACTCGGGTCAGGGGGGAGCGACGCTCCTCACCGCCATCGGGAACGCCCCCGGGGAGCTGCTCGGCCGGTCCGTGGCGGGGGCGGGAGGCGATGTCGACGGCGACGGCTTCGCCGACGTCCTCGCCGGCGCCCCGGGATCGCCGATCTATTCGAGCACCGGCTATGTCCGGCTCGTCTCCGGCGCGACCGAGGAGACGGCGCTCACGATCCCCGGAGCGAGCGGCGGCGACGAGTTCGGATGGTCGGTCGCTAGCCTGGGGGACGTGAACGCGGACGGCGTCCCCGACGTCGTCGCGGGCGCTCCCGGCGCAGATCCCGGAGGGCTCTCCGGCGCGGGTCGCGCGAGAGTCCTCTCCCTGGTCGGCGTCCCCCCGGGATCGACGGCGTTCGGCTCGGGATGCCCCGGCCCGAGCGGCCTCACTCCGGTCCTCTCGACGAGCGGGGGATTCCCGACTTCCGTCGGGGGAAACCCGAGGTTCGCTCTCCTCCTCTCGAACGCGGCTCCCGGCAAGACCGCCCTCCTGATGTTCGGCGCCTCCGCGACCTCGTGGATGGGGACTCCGCTGCCGCTCGGCCTCGGCCCGTTCGGGATGCCGGCCTGCTCCCTCCTCGTCGCCCCGCTCGTGAACATGGTCGGCACCACGGTCGGCTCGGGCGCCGAGGGCGGGAAGGAGCGCTTCCCCTTCCCCATCCCGTCGAATCCCGCCCTCTCCGGCCTCGAGCTCTGGTTCCAGGGGTACGTCGTCGATCCGGGCCCGGCGATCCTCCCCGGCGCGATGACGGGCGGGCTTCGCCTCCTGGTCCTCTGACGGGGCCGGGGCGCGGACGCCTCAGAAGAAGACGATCTCGACGGTGTTCGAGCCGTCCACGAAGACGGGGAGCGCGCCGGGCGCGGACTGGAGGTAGAAGGCGGCGGCGTAGATCCGGGATCCGGAGGGGATCCCCGGCGGGATCGGGATCGGCGGGGTCTCCGCGTGCATCGTGGAGTCGAGGGTCGGATCTCCCGCGATCGTGCAGCTTCCCGACCAGACGTGGCACTGGGTCCCGGCCAGGGCCGTCCACCCGAGCGTGGCGAGGGTCGTGCCGGTCGGGTAGAGGGAGAGGGCGCCGGTGGAGTACGGGAGGATCGCGCTCCCCGGGAGGAGGGCGCCTCCGGGGCAGACCGGCGCGCCGGAGGAGGCGTCGCCGAGGAGGACCACCGCCTGGCGGCTCTTGCCCTGGGCGACCCCTTCGCCCGACGCCCAGTCGAGCGACCAGAAGACGAGGTTCTCGAAGGGGAGGAGGTTGCGCGCGCCGGGGCCGGGGGCGAGCGTCGGGAAGAAGCTCGGGCCCGCCTTGAACGCCTGGAGGACGGGCTCGTAGAAGGCGATCGACAGCATCAGCTCCTCGTTCGGCGGGCGCACGAGGATCGTCGGCGGGCTCGTCGCGGCGTCGATCCGGCCGGAGTAGCTGTTCGGCTGTCCGTTCGATCCGAGGTTCAGGAGGAAGTTCCACTCCTGGACGGAGAGGACGCTCTGGAAGTAGCCGAAGCCGGGGGGCGGCGAGACGGACTCCCCCGGCGTGTAGCCCACGAGGAAGGCGAGGTCCTGCGCGGGGAGGGTGGGGAGCCCCGGGCTCGGTCCGCAGCCGGGCGCGCCCCAGGGCGAGAGGGGGGAGGCGAGGACCTGCATCCCGTACAGGCCGTAGGTGAGCTTGATCGGGCCGGGGTCCGCGGCGAAGAGCGGAGGGGCCGAGAGGTCCGGCACGCGCTGGCCGGCGGCGTTGAGCGTCACGGGCCTCACCTCGAAGGAGGGGATCTCGAAGAAGGAGAATCCCGTGGCCGGGTTGTTGAGCGGCTGGACGAGGGTCGTCACGGTCCACCCCGCGAGCCGGACCGATCCCGAGGCGCGCGTCATCGCGTGCTCGCAGCCGAGGATCTTCCACTCCGCGTCCCCCGCGACATTGCCGGCGGGCGTGTTCGGGCCGACGATCGCCGACACGCTCTGCGAGTTGTAGTCGGTGATCCGGTTGAGATGGTCGCAGAGGACCGTGCCGCTGCAGGCCGGCGGGGGGCAGAGCTGGGCGGAGGCCGCCGTGCCGAGGAGGAGGGAGACGGCGACCGCCGGGAGGAGAGAGGGCCCCGTCGAGTCCCGGCGCCCGCTCACGGCTGCACCGTGAGAGCGAGGGCGTTCGACGCGGAAAACCCTCCGGGCGCGCAGGCGTCGATCCAGAAGAACTGCAGGTAGACCTGGAAGCCCGCGAGGCCCGGGAGCGGGGGGAGCGGGAGGGGCGCCAGGGCGAACCCGCTCGGCGCGGCGAGCGCCGGGAGCAGGATGAACCCCCCGAGGTCGACCCAGCGGGAGGCGCCGGACACGGAGACCGGGCTCCCGAGGGCGCCGCCGCTGATCACGAGCCAGCCGCTCCCGCCGGGCGGGGCGGCCGCGCAGGTCGCCGCGAACCCGGCGTTCCCCGCCTGGGGGATCGAGTCGACGCCGATCGCGAGGGGGCCGAGGCACCCGCCCGTCGAGGCGCCGAACCTCGAGGCGCCGGCTGGGAGCATGTCGAGGCGCGTGACGAAGACGTCCGGGCAATAGGTCGTGCAGCACTGGCAGGGGAAGTGGAAGGCGGTCCCGGCCGCGCCGGGCGTGGTCGGGAAGCCGAGGGTCGTCGTCTGGCCGGCCACGGTGGCCGAGCCGCTCGCGCCCACGGCGACCGACGTCGCGAGGTCCTCGCCCGTGTCGCCGAGGAAGGTGGAATAAAGGAGGGCGCCGCCTGTCGGGTCGAGGCGGGCGACGAACGCGTCCCCCCCCACGTCCCAGGAGGGCGCCGGGTTGTTGCAGTTCCCCAGGTTCGCCGTCGTGTCGTGGGCCCCCGCGGTCGTCGGGAAGTCGGGCGATCCCGTCCACCCGGCGACCGTCGCGGAGCCGGTGACGTCCAGGGCGATCGCGTTGCCCCGGTCCTGCCAGGACCCGGCGCCGAGGAGGGTCGAGTAGGCGAGGCCGGCTCCGGCGGGGTCGAGCCGGGCGACGAACGCGTCCCCCTCCTCGCACCCCCCGCCCGCGTACGAGGTGTCGAAGGCGCCCGGCGTCAGGGGGAAGTCGGTCCCGCCCACCTGGCCCGTCACCGCGGCGGAGCCCGCGGCGTCGAGCGCGAGCGCCGTGCACGCGTCGTTCCCCTCCCCCCCGAGGAAGGTCGAGTAGGCGAGACCCGCGCCGGTGGGGAGGAGCCGGGCGACGAATCCGTCCGAGAGCCCGCCGATCGCGGACTGGAGCGCCCCCGGCGTCGTCGGGAAGTCGGGCGAGGAGGTGACCCCCGCCACGACGAGGCCTCCCCCGTCCGAGCCGAGGCCTCGGACCTCGTCGATCCCCTCGGCGCCGAGGAAGGTGGAGAAGAGGAGGGCCGACCCCCCCGCGTTCCAACGGGAGACGAAGCCCTCGAACGGGAAGCCGGGCGGCCCGCCGTCGAAGGTCGTGTCGAGCGCTCCCGCCGTCACCGGGAAGTTCGGCGAATGGGTCCAGCCGGCGACGGCGAACTCTCCCGAGGGGTCGACCGCGATCGCCTGGGGCATGTCGACCTGGGAGCCCCCGAGGAAGGACCCGTAGAGGACGGAGTTCCCCTGCGGATTCAGGCGCACGACGACCGCGTCCCCCTGCCCGTTCGCGGTCGTGTCGTACGCCCCGGGAGTCGTGGCCCACCCGGTGCCCCCGCTCGCCGCGAGGGTCACCGAGCCCGAGGCGTCGACCGCGATCGCGCGGGCCAGGCCGGCGCCGAAGGAGGCGGCGTAGACGAGGACGCTCCCGGAGGGGTCGAGCCGCGCGACCTGGACGCCCAAGTCGAAGGGGTTGAAGGCGCCCGGCGTCGGGAGGAAGTCGTAGGAGCTCGCGAGGGCGAGGGCGACGCCGCCGGAGGGCTCGAGCGCGAGGGCGTTCACGGCGTCGGGCCCCGTCCCCCCGAGGAGGGCCGACCACTCGATCCCGGGGTCGACGACGAGGCGGGCGGAGGGATCCCTCCCCGCGACCTCGAACACGACCGTCCTCTCCTCGAGGAGCCGCCACCTCGCGGGCAGCGGGCGACGGCGGCCGTCCGATCCCTCCTCCCAGGTGAGCGGGGCCCGCTGGCGCACGGGACCGAGTCCGGTCTCGAAGAGGAGGGAGCCCTCCGCGTCGATCCGGACCTCCTCCATCCCCTCGCAGCGCACGCGGACGCGCTCGAGGTCCGCGCCCGGGGCGAGGAGCAGGTCGTACTCGAGACGGCCCTCCTCCTCGCGCGCGAGGAGATCGACGCCCGGGTAGAGCCCCTCCCACCGGACCGAGGCGTGGCCGGGAAGATCGACGACCCACCGCCGCGGGTCCGGGTCGAGGTAGAAATGGTGGACGCCGGGGAGCCGTCCCCCCGCGCGCAGGGGGACGGAGGCGCTCGCCCCCTCGAACGTGAGGCGGAGGACGACGCCCTTCGCGTCCGCGCCGCCTTGCCCGCCGACGAGGCGGAGGAGGATCGCGTCCTGCGCGAGGCCGATGCCGAGCGCTCCGCGGTCGGCGACGAACCGGAGAGCCGGGTCCCACTGCCCGCGGTTCTCGACGAACGCGAGGGGAAGCCGGTGGAATTCGCCGGGGGCCACGGACGGCCGCGCGCCCGTCGCGACGGCGCCGAGGACGGCCGCGGCGAGGAGCGCGACCTTCGCGCGCGCGACGAGATTCTCGCGCCGCGGGAGGCCGACGGCTCCGGAAACGGCGGGCCCGCCGCTTCCCCGGGGAGACCGTTCGATCCATTCCGGCCGTTCGCTCATGCCCGGAACCCTTTCTCGACGCGGTCCGTCGCGGGAGGCCGGATCGTAGGGCCGCCCCCGCGAAAGGGGAAGCCGGCCCTCCTTGACACGGGAGCGGGAGGGGGGGACGCTCGACCTTCCCGTTCCGGAGGGTCGGCGAGATGAAGAGCCTCTTCATCGCGGGCGCGGCGGCCTCGATGTTCCTTTTCGCGGGGAACTCCCTTGGGCAGGCAGGGGCCTGCCCGGCGGGCGCGCCGGTCGCGAGCTACCGGGTGAGTCCGATCGCGAACGCGTACGCCACGATCGTGGGCGACCCGAACACGACGACGCTCTTCGGGTTCGCGCTCCCTCCCCTCGACGACGCCTCCGTCGCGGTCCCCCTTCCCGCCGGATTCCCCTTCGCGTTCTACGGCGTCCCGAGGACCGCGATGAACGTCTGCACGAACGGGTTCGTCGACTTCGCGGCGGCCGGCCAGCCCTCGTTCACGAACGAGCAGCCGGGCGACGGCGCGGCGCCCAACGACTGCGCGATGCCGTGGCACGACGACCTCGTCCTCCCCACCGCGGGTTCCAAGGTCGCGTGGAACGCCGGCTTCTACGGTCCCCAGACGCTCGTCGTCGAGTGGAGGAACGTCGGGACCTTCACGGGCTCCACGGTCCCGACGAGCCTGTTCTCGTTCCAATGCGTCCTCCACGCCTCCGACCACCCGACCTGGCCGGACGCGATCGAGTTCCGCTACGACCGGACGAGCGCCCCGCCCACCCTCGTGCCCTGCTTCGCCTGGTCCCCCTCCACGCAGGCGGTCTCCGCCACGATCGGGACCGACGGCCCCTCCCCCCAGGACGCGGCCAACGCGGGGGTCGACGCCGCCGAGCGGGGCGCCGCCAACTCGAAGTTCCCCCCGTCCGACCTGCGGCTCACGCCCGCCTCCTTCGCGGGGAGCGAGCAGGACGCGTCGTTCACGGCGAGCCTCCTCACCCAGGAGCCCTACTGCAGCATCGCGGGGCTCCCGGGAACCGTCGCGGTCGCCTCGCCCTGCCTCGGGCCCGACTGCTACGCCGACGACAACTCGGCGCAGGTCTCGGGCGTCCAGATCGCGCTTCCCTGGAAGTTCAACCTCGCGGGGAGGCCCGTCCGCCACGCGAACATGAACTCGAACGGGTACCTCCAGCTCGGGGAGGGGACATTCTCGCCCGGCAGCGCGAACGCCCTCCTCCCCGGCCCGGCCGAGCCCGACGGCGTGCTCGCGCCCTTCTGGGACGACCTCGAGGGGGCGGGGGGAGCGTCGGGGATGTTCTGGCGCGTCGACGGCCCGGCCGGCTGCCGGATCGCGACGTTCGAGTGGAAGCACTTCACGCGCCACCTCTGGCCCGGGGGGAACTGCGCGGGGGGGCCGGGGATCGTCTCCTTCCAGGTGAAGCTCTTCGAGGGAGGGGCCGGCGCCCCCTCCTCCGCGACGGGATCCTGTCCCTACGGCCTCGTCCAGCCCGGGATCGGCGAGGACCGCGTCGAGTTCCACTACGACCACGCGGGGTTCGCGCCGGGGCCGTTCGCGGCGACGATCGGCTTCGAGAACCACAAGGGGACGCTCGGCGGCACGTTCGTCGCCGGCGTCGCGAACGCGGCCCCTCCCGCGGGAATGAAGTGCGTCCTCGTCCCCTGCGCGGCCGGCACGGTGCGCACCTTCGGCGAGGCGAACCGCAACCACCCGGCCGGCTGCTTCCCGGAGTTTCGGACGAACGGGGTCCCTCCGCGGATCGGCAATCCCCTCGAGCTCCAGGTCGTCGGGGCGAGCCCGGCCGCGGCGGCGGTCCTCGTCCTGCGCCTCGATTCCCTGGCGCCGGG
>CBRGOK010000076.1:0-10137 GCA_967798035.1 uncultured bacterium | reverse complement strand
CGAGGACGTCGGGGCGGTTCGTCGCCGCGATGACGATGACCCCCTCGTCGGTCCCGAAGCCGTCCATCTCGACGAGGATGGCGTTGAGCGTCTGCTCGCGCTCGTCGTGCCCGCCGCCGAGCCCGGTGCCCCGCCTGCGGCCGACGGCGTCGATCTCGTCGAGGAAGATGATGCAGGGGGAGTTCTCCTTCGCCTGCTTGAAGAGGTCGCGCACGCGCGAGGCCCCGACCCCGACGAACATCTCGACGAAGTCGGACCCGGAGATCGAGAAGAAGGGGACCTCGGCCTCCCCGGCGATCGCCTTCGCGAGGAGGGTCTTGCCCGCCCCCGGCGGCCCGACGAGGAGGACGCCCCGGGGGATGCGCCCGCCGAGGCGCTGGAACCGGGCCGGGTTCTTCAGGAACTCGATGATCTCCTGGACCTCCTCCTTCGCCTCGTCGATCCCGGCGACGTCCTCGAAGGTGACGTTCGTGCGGTTCTCCTTCGTGTAGAGGGTCGCGCGGCTGCGGCCGAAGGAGAGGACCCCTCCGCCGCCGCCGGGGGAACGGAGCTGGCGGACGACGAAGAAGTAGAGGAGGAGGATGATGACGATCCACGGGGCGAACTGGACGAGGACGAGGAGGAGGACGGGGTTCCCCTCGTTGTAGACGACCCCCTGCGGGCCGTTGAACACGAGGTCCTCGATCGGAACCGCCTTCCCCTTGAGCCCCTTGAGGATCCCCCCGAGGTCGAGCGCCCCCGACCCGGAGTTCGGCACCACCTCCGCGTAGAGCTGCCCGCCGTCGACGGCGTCGACGAAGAAGCTCTCCTCGGCCCGCGCCTTCTCCCCTTCCCGAGCCCCGTAGCGCTTGATCGCGTAGGCCCGCAGGACCTGGAGGTCGCCGCTCCCGACCCTCGCCAGGAAGTCCGCCTCCTCGTAGTGCTTCTCGACCGTCTTGGCGGCCCGGCGGAGATCCGCCTCGATCGCCTTCGTGTCCGCGAAGGAGGTGCGCACGCGCCGGGTCTGCCCCCCCTCGCTGACCCGCTCCTCCGCGACGACGAAGCGGTCCCCCTGGAGCCGGGGCTTCTCGAGCTTCCCCGTGTAGAGGAGGTAGCGGAACTCGTCCTGGGAGATCGCCTCCTCCGCCGCCCAGGGGTTCTTCCCGAAGGCGACGAAGAGGACGAGGAGGAGGGTCGTCAGCAGGATGAACGACCCGTAGGAGCGCGGCAGGCGGGAGCCCGGTTTCGTGTTCGTCTTCTGCACCAATCTCTCGTCTCGGGCGGGCGCGTCCTATAACGCGCCGCCGTATCCCTTCAACGAACCGGCCCGGAGGCCGGGGCGTCGTCATGGGACCCGGCTGGGCCCCCGACCCGGCCTCTTTCGGCAAGACCGAGCACGATTCTTTCCGCGATCGTCCCGATCGACTCCTGGAAGGCCCCCGAGCGCGTCTCCCCCCGGACCGCGGCGATCTCCGCCCGGTCCGTCACCGTCATGCGGGCGAGGACCCGCCCGGAGCGGGCCCCGACGAGCTCCGCCTCGACCGTCAGGAGGGCGGCGGACTCGAGGAGGTCGTCGGGCCCGCGCTCGACCAGGACGGGGGTCGTCGCCCGCCGGATCCGGCCCCGGAGGATCGCCTCGGCCTCCGAGACCGGGCAGACCCGAAGGGTCGTCCGGTCGAGGAAGGCGCGCGCCACGGCCGCCGTCAGGTCGTATTCCAGGCCGCGCCGGAAGGTCTCGTTCCCGAAGACCGGCACCGCCACGCTGCGGATGTCCCCGGGCATCTTCACCCCGGCGGAGTATCCGCAGGAGGCGAGGAGGAAGGGGAGCAGGGCCCATTCCCGGGTCCGCGCGTTCATAGGGAGCCCCCGCCGGTCCCCGGTGCGCCGGGCCTGCTCGCGGGCGCGGGGAGGGTCTCCGCCGGACCGAGCGCGCGCAAGGCCGCGGCGGCCTTCGCCGCGGCGGCCGTCCCGGGAAAGCCCGAGACCGCCTCCCCCCAGTGGTGGCGGGCGCCGAAGGAGTTCCCGATCCGGCGGTAGAACTCCCCCGTCCGCCACTCCCGCTCCGCCAGCATCTCGAGGACCTGGGCGAGGGCGGTCTGCGCCTCCGCCCGCTTTCCCCCCTCGGGGCGGCTCTTCAGGTACCCCTCGAGCTTCTCGCGGGCCCGGCGCATCGCCCCGAGGTCGTGGGAGGGGGCACCCGCTTCCTTGAGGTGGCAGATCCCGACCCGGAACTCGGCGAGGTCCGCCCATGCGCTGCCGGAGTACGCCTTGAGGAGGCGCTCGTAGGCGGTCCGGGCCTCGATCCACTCCTCCTCGTCGAAGTGGTAGCCGCCGATCCGGCGCAGCGCGTCGTCGGCGTAGTCGCCGCGGGGGTAGTGCTCGACGAGCGTCTCGAACACGGGGACGGCGCTCCCGCGGCGCGGGAACCAGCCGAGGAGCCAGATCCCCTCCGTGTCCCGGTCGTAGGCGAGCCCGATCTCGTGGAGGATGCGCTCGAGGTCCGACCTCCGGGTCGAGGTCGGATAGGCCTCCGCAAAGGCCTTCGCGGCGGTGTAGGCGTCCCACTGCCGCCCGAGGGCGTGGAGGGCCTGCACGCGCCGGAACTCGAGCGTCTCCTTGTCTGGTCCCCCCCCGCGCTTGTCCCGCAGGTACTCGAGCCTGCGCAGGGCTTCCCGCGCCAGATCGGAATCGGGGTTCCCCGCCGCCGCCCCCTCCTCGTACTTCGCGAGGTCGACCCCCGCCTCCGCGAGGAGTTGCTCGGGGGTGAGGTCGGCATAGCGGCCCCCTCCGAAGAACGGGATCGAGGAGCAGGCCGCGAGGAGGGCCGTGCCCCCGGCCGCGACCCAGGCGGGCCGCCGCCTCACGCCCGGTCTCTCCCGAGGCCGAGCCAGGGCCGCGCCCGAGGAACGCGCTCGAAGTGGTAACCGAGGTAGAGGTCCATCGCTTCCCGCAGCCCTCGTCCGAGTCTCGCGCCGAGGCTCACCCGGAGCGCCTCCGCCGGGCGCAGGCGCGCGAGCCGGTCGGCGGTCCGCAGCGTCCCGACCGGGACCCGCCCGACGACCCGGACGCCGGCGCTGCACCGCCCACAGACCGCGCCCCCCTCACCGGGGGCGAGGGCCGCGGCCCCGGCCCGGGGGAAAGGCTCGCCGCATCCGCGGCAGGCGTCGAAGGAGGGGCCGACGCCGATGATAGAGAGAAATCGCAGCTCGAACACGAGGGTGACCGGGGCGGGGTCCCCCTTCCCGGTGGCGAGCGCCTCGAGGGTCTCCCCGAGGAGGTCGAAGAGGGCCGGCGCCGGCTCCCCCTCGCGCGCCGCCTCGGCGACCAGCTCCGCCATGTAGAGAGCAGCCGCGAACCTCGCGAGGTCCCGGTGGAGGCGGCGGTGCCCGTCGCGGACCTCGGCCTCCGTCAGGATCTGGATCTCGCGCCCCGGGCGGTGGGAGTAGACGACCGCGATCAGGTTCAGGTGGTCGAGCGCGCCGAGGAAGGGGGACTTCTCCCGGTGCGCCCCCTTCGCCAGCACGGAGATCCGCCCGCGCTCCCTCGTCAGGAGGTGGGCGATCCGGCTCGTCTCGCCGTACTCGAACCGGCGGAGGACGATCGCGTCGTCTCGGAGGAGGACCAACGGGGGAACGATAGGAGACCGCGGCCGGCGTCTCCCGTTCAACCGTCCCCCACGCGCCGGGCCTCAGGGGGCGTAGCCGTTCGCGCCCCCGGGGCTCTCCCCCGTTTCGTCGAACCAGCGGTCGAGCAGCTCGAACCAGTTCTCGACCTGCCCATTGCCGGGTTTCGCGCCGTCGGAGCACCAGGCGAGGCGGCCGTACACGTCCGGGACCTCGAGGGGCGAGTACCAGCGGCAGCGGGCCCACACGCGCTCCGTCCGCCCGTCTCGGCCGCGCGCCTCGGCGGCCCCGTCGGGGAAGACGATGAAGATCCCGCTCTTCCCCGCCTCGAACGCCGGGAGCGCTTTCCCGCCCCAGGAGGCGAGCACGAACTCGTCGACCGCCGCGAGGACGGCCTCGCTCGCGGTCCGGGTGCGGGCATCCAGCCGCTCGCAGGCGGCGGAGCGCCGGCAGAGGTCGTGGAGGTCGACGAACGGCGCCCGGTCGAGCCGGTTCCGGCCGTAGTTGAGGGCGAACCCCTGGGGTCCCGGACCGCGCAGCTCCTCGAAGACGGTCCTGGCATCGCTTCGCGCCAGCTCGACGGCGAGCGCGTCGACTGCGCGCTTGACGGCTTCGACCTTCGTCAGGTCGTAGCAGCCGACGGCCTCGCGCTCCTCTCCCGCCTCCCGCCTTCCCGCGCCCCCCTCCTCGACGATCAAGCGGCCGAAGTCCGGACCGGAGAGTTTGGCCGGATCGATCGGGCCCGGGCCGTTCCCAGCCTGGGAGCCCGACGCCCGCAACCGGGCGAAAACCCGGCTCCAGGCGAGCGGGGGACCGGCGTTCGGGATCGCCACGAGGGCCTTCGTCGAGAACCCGCCGTTCCCCGGTCGCCACTGGTAGGCGATCTCCACGCCGGCCATGTTGCACAGCTCGAGGGCCATCAGGTCGACGGCCTCCTTCTCCGTCGCGACGCTCGTGAGCTCGGCGAAGCCCATCTCGCGGCGGCTCTTCTCGTCGGGGCACATCGCGCGGCCGTCGGCGTGTCCGTAGAGCATCAGCGCGGTGTGGTGGGCCGGGAACCGGGACTTCCCGAAGGCGACGAACTCGCGGACGTTCGAGGGGTCGGCGGAGTTGGGTTCGTAGGTCGAATCGAGCGTGATCTCGGGAAAGGCCTCCCCTCCGGCGAGGCGCGTGCACCCCGCCGCGCGCACGTGGTAGAGGCGCGCGTCCGTGAAGTCCTCGCCGAGCGAGCGCGCGTTCGTCGAGTAGCCCTCGCTCCGGTCGATGAAGAGCACGATGTCGATCCCGGCGTCGTCGGCGAGCGCGCCGCGCACGCCGTCCAGGAACGAGAAGAAGTTCCCGTCCTCCTCGGCGTTGTTGTCGACCGCCGCGTAGATCAGGAAGGTCCAGGCGCGCTCCGGGTCTCCGGTCGGGGGGGGTCCGGACGCGGCACCGGCGATCCATGCCGCCAGGGCGAGAAGAGTGGGTTCCATGGAGCGTTCCTCCGCGGCTCTCGTCGGGGCGTCTCTCGGGCGCGACGCGAGGGGTACGGTCGATCGAGGAACCCGTTGGCCGGCGCTGGCGGGGTGCCCGAGCCGGGACGACGGGAGGTCCGGACGGTCGAGGGAGCGAGTCTAGCGGGGGGGTCGTCCCCGGCGCCTACGCCGGTTCCCGCCGGGATTCCCCCTCCGTCACGACCGCGGGAAACTGCACCGAGAAGCCCGGACCTTCCGGACCGAGCTTCGCCTCGACCCGGGCCCCGAACTCCTTCCAGATCTCCTCCGCGATCCAGGCGCCGAGTCGGGAATCCTGCGACCCACCTGGGTCGCTCTTGACCGTGGCGTCCCCCCGACGCATCCGGACCAGGAGGCCGCCTTCCGTCCGCTCCGCCTCGAATGTGATCGCGGTGGCGGAGCTCGCCGGTTCATCGCCCGACATCGCCCGGAGGGCGATGACGACGGAGAGACGCAGGAGGTCCCGGCTCCCCTTGATCATCGGAAGGTCGGACCCGACGCGGATCTCGACCCCCGCCTTTCGCTCCCGACGGACCTCCTCGGCCGCCTCGAGGAGAACCGGCCGGGGCGCGAAGGGTCCCCAGTCGCCGGACGGCTCGAGGGCGGAGACGGCCGCGAGGTGCTCCACGATCCTCGCGCCCCGGGAGGAGGAGTCGAGGAGGTCGTCGACGAGGGATGTGCGGGTTTTCTCGTCCTCCGTCTCGGAAAGAGTCCGCGCGCACCCGAGGACCGAGCCGAGGGGGTCGGACAGCTCCGCGCAGATGCGCGAGGCGATCCTCCCGAGGAGGGCGTCGACGCGCGCGACGCGGGAGGAGGTCCGGGCCGTGGCGAGCTCCCGCTCGGCCCGTTCCAGGCGACGGAGGGCATCCTCGCGGCGGCGCTCGCTGGAACCGGCGGCGAGGAAGGGGGCGGCGAGCCTGGCGTAGCGCTCGACGTCGTCGAGGAGGGAGTCCGGGCTCGTACCCGGGCCGAGGGTCAAGACGAGGCGGTAGGCGGGTCCGGTTCCCCAGCGGGGGATCGCCACCGAGAGGAGGGGAGGACCGGGTGAGCCGGAGTCGGGATCCGTTTCGGGGGGGTCCTCGGACTCCTCGGTCGGCTCGGCGCCCGCCGCCGCGACGGCCTCCTGTCCTCCCGCCTCGCCGACCTCGAAGAGGATGGAGCCGGTGACGCCGGGGATCTCGAGCGCGGCCCGCGCCACGGCGGCCTCGACCGACCCGGGCTGCGAGCTCTCGATTCGCGCGAGGGCGGCCTCCACCGGATCGGGGGGGGGAGGGGTCTCACCAGGATCCTGGGATTCCGGATGCGGAACGCCGGGGTCGGGGTCCGGCCCGCGGAACCATCCGGCCCCCACGTCGGAAGGCGGATCGTTCCCTCGGGATGCAGGAGGAGGGGTCGAATCGGACAAATGCTGGACAGCGGATGGACCCCTTTCGGAACGCCCGGCGCCTCCCCTTGACGGGCAGCGACCGGTTCGGCATCGCACGGGACCTCGTTCGAGGGCGCACGGGTCGGGTGGACCGGGAGGCATCTCCCGGGACGCGGGGTCGGAACGCCTTGTGTAGGGCCTCCTTCCCCGGTCCGTCCCTTGGTCCTCCCCCCCCAGCTCGCCACGGTCCTCGACGACCCGGAGGAGGTTTCCCTCCGGCGCGACGAGATCAGCACACGCCTGATGGGGGTCTACCGGCGGACCCGGGATCCCGAGGCGTACGCCTGGCTGTTCCGCCTCAACTCCGCCCCCCTCGGGCGCTCCCTGCAACGGACCCTCCCTCGCCTCGCCCCGGGGCTCGACGCCGACGACGTCGTCCAGGACGCCTTCCTCTCGGTCCTCCGCTACCCCCGGAGGTTCGAGGTCCGCGGCGAGCGGGCGTTCCGCACGTGGATGCGCGCGATCGTGTGGAACGCCATCCGCCGGAGGCTCCGCCGCGAGCGCCGGCGCGCGCTCCTGGACGGGGACGCGCTCGACTCGGTCCTCGACCCGCGCCCGCAGCCCTCCCGGCTGGCGATGGACGAGGAGGAGGGGGAGTCGGTCCGGCGGGCCTACGCGCTCCTCCTCCACGTCTACCTCGGGGCCTACCGGGCCCTGCGCCCGCGCGACCGGGCACGGCTCCGCCTCGTCGAGGTCCTCCGGCTCGACTACCGCGAGGCCGCGGAGCGGCTCGGGGAGAGGCGGGCGAACTTCAAGATGGCGGTCTTCCGCGCCCGTCGGCGGATCTTCCGCGCGATGGCGGTTAGGCTCGGGTCTCCCGGGGCGGGATTCGCGGAAGACTGATCGGCGCCCCCGCCCCCGGGTACCATCGCGCCTCGCCGGCGCGATGATCGTCGACCTCGTCCTCCACGGCGCCTCCGAGCTCCTGACGCTCGAGGGGGGAGCGGTGCCCCGGAGGCGGGAGGCGCTGCGGAACCTCGCCTCGATCCCGCGCGGAGCGCTCGCCGCGGAGGAGGGGAAGATCGTCGCGGTCGGGACGACGGAGGAGATCCGCGACCGGTTCCGGGGACGCGCCGAGATCGACGCCACGGGGAAGACCGTGCTCCCCGCTTTCGTCGACCCGCACGCGCATCCCTGTTTCGCGGGGGACCGGGCGGCGGAGTTCGAGATGCGGTGCGCGGGGGCGAGCTACGAGGAGATCGCCTCCCGCGGAGGGGGGATCCTGAGCACGGTGGCCGCGACGCGGGGAGCGAGCCGGGAGGAGCTCGTCCGGCTGACGCGGGGGAGGCTCGACCGCTTCCTCTCCCTCGGGACGACCCTCCTCGAGGCGAAGAGCGGCTACGGGCTCTCGCTCCAGGACGAGGTGCGGTCCCTCGAGGCGATCGCCGAGGCGGCGGCGAACCATCCGGTCGAGGTGTCGCCGACGTTCCTCGGCGCGCACGCGCTCCCGCCCGAGTTCCGGTCCGACCGGAAGGGGTACATGCAACTCCTCCTCGAGGGGATGCTCCCCGAGGTCGCCCGCCGCCGGCTCGCGGAGTCGTCCGACGTCTTCCTCGAGAAGGGGGCGTTCGACCGCGAGGAGGCGCGCGCGATCCTCGAGCGGGCGAAGGCGCTCGGGCTTCGCCTGAGGGTCCATGCCGATCAGCTCTCCTCCGGCGGCGGGGCGGAGCTCGCCTGCGAGCTCGGGGCGGACTCCGCCGACCACCTCGAGTTCGTCTCGGACCGCGGGATCGAGGCCCTCGGCGGCTCCGACACGGTGGCCGTCCTCCTGCCCGGCGTCCCCGTCTTCCTCCGGAAGGACCGCGACGCCCCGGCCCGGCGGCTGATCGAGGCGGGCGCGGCGGTCGCCCTGGCGACCGACTTCAACCCGGGCTCCTGCTACTCCCCCTCGATGGCGGAGGTCCTCGCCTTCGCGCGCCTGCGGATGGGGATGACCGCCGCCGAGGCGATCTCCGCCGCGACGGTGAACGCGGCCTTCGCGCTCCGGCGACTCGACCGCGGCCGGCTCGCCCCGGGCTGCCGGGCCGACTTCGTCGTCTGCGACGTCCCCGGCCCCCTCGCCCTCGGGTACGGTCTCGGCGCCAGCCCCGTCGAGACGGTCGTGGCGGGGGGGGCAGTCGTCCGCCGCGCGTAGCGGGAGCGTGGAGCGGACCGTTATCCTCGCTCCGGCCCGCCGACCCATGACCCGCATCGTCGAGTGCGTCCCGAACTTCTCCGAAGGGCGACGCCCGGAGGTCCTCCGCGGGATCGTCGGGTCGATGGGGGTCGACGGGGTGGCCGTCCTCGACGAGGAGATGGACGGGAGCCACAACCGGGCGGTCGTCTCCCTCGCGGGCGAGCCGGCGGCGGTCGCGCGCGCGGCGTTCGAGGGGGTGGCCGCCGCCTCCCGGGCGATCGACCTCCGGGGGCACAAGGGGGAGCACCCGCGGATGGGGGCGTGCGACGTCCTCCCCTTCGTCCCCGTGCGGGGGGTCGAGATGGCCGACTGCGTCGTCCTGGCGAAGGAGGTCGGCGCGCGGATCGGCGAGGAGCTCGGGATCCCGGTCTTCCTCTACGGCGAGGCGGCGACGCGCCCGGAGCGGGCGGAGCTCCCCTTCGTCCGGAACAAGCAGTTCGAGGGGCTCCTCTCCCTCGTGGGGACCGACCCCGCCTTCGCCCCCGACTTCGGCCCCCCCCGGATGCACCCCTCGGCGGGGGGGGTGTCCGTCGGCGCGCGCTTCTTCCTGATCGCCTACAACGTCAACCTCCGGACGCCCGACGTCGCCGTCGCGAAGGAGATCGCGAAACGGGTGCGCGAGAAGGACGGCGGGCTCCCGCGCGTGAAGGCGCTCGGCTTCTTCCTCGCCGAGCGGGGGCTCTCCCAGGTCTCGATGAACCTGACCGACTACCGCGTGACCTCGATCCTGCGCGCCTACGAGGCGGTCGAGCGCCACGCGCGCGAGCGCGGCGTCGAGGTCGTGGAGAGCGAGATCGTGGGGCTCGTCCCCCGGGCCGCCCTCTTCGACGGCATCGAGGCGCGGATCCGCCTCGCCGGGTTCGACCGCGGCCGGCAGGTGGTCGAGGACCGCCTCGGCATCCCCCCGTGACACCGGCGGTCCTCCTCCTCCTCCTCGGCGCGATCCCCCAGACCTGCAAGAAGTGCGGGGACCACGGCGCCATCGACTGCCGTCGCCACAACAAGGCCGAGCTCGCCCTCGAGACGGGCGCCCTCTACTGCACGCGGATCGCGGGCTGCGCCGAGTGCAACGGGGCGCGCCGGATCGCCTGCGACAACTGCAGCGCGCAGGCCGCGGCGGAGGCGTCGGTCGACGCGGCGCGCGCGCGGGTCGAGGCGTGGCGGCGGACGCGGGGGGAGATCGACGCCTTCATGGGGCGGCCGCTGCTCCACGTCGAGTCGGAGCACTTCCGCCTCGTCTGGGAGCTCCCCGAGATCCAGGTCGGCCGCCGCCGCCTCGACCAGCACGAGGCGGCCCACCTCTACCTCAACCGGCTCGAGGACCTCCACGCGCTCTTCCGCAAGACCTTCGCGGCGCTGCCGGAGGAGATCCCCGCGAAGTGCGACCTCTACATCTGGAAGGACCGCGCCGACCACGAGCGCGCCTCGCTCAAGTACGCC
>CBRGOK010000075.1:0-10173 GCA_967798035.1 uncultured bacterium | reverse complement strand
TCCCGCCCGCACGGCCGACTCGAAGACGAAGAGCTTGGCGAAGAAGCCGCCGGTGGGGGGGAGACCGCCGAGGGAGGCGAGGAAGAGGACGAGGGCCGCGGTCCAGAGCGGGCGGGCGCGCCCGACGCCGCGCAGCCCCTCGATGTCGAATCCCCCCCCGTCCCGCTCGTGGCCCGCGAGGAGGGCGAAGGCCCCGAGCGTCATCGGGGCGTAGGCGAGGAGGTAGAAGACGGCGGCCTCCGAGGCACCCCTTGAGACCTCGTCCCCCCCGGCGCTGTGCGCCGCCGCCGCGATCAGGAGGATCCCCGCGTGGCCGACCGCGGAGTAGGCGAGGAGGCGCTTCAGGCTCGTCTGGACGAGGGCCCCGATCCCTCCGACGAGGAGGGTGAGAACGGCGGCGACGGAGAGGATCCGGGTCGCCTCCGGGACGATCCCGCTCCAGCGGAAGATCGCCGCGACCGCGGCGGCCTTCGTCGCCGTCGCGAAGAGCCCGACGACCGGCGTCGGAGCCCCCTCGTACACGTCGGGGGTCCAGAAGTGGAAGGGGGCGGCGGAGGCCTTGAAGAGGAGGCCCGCGAGGAGGAGACAGGCCCCCGCCGTCCGCGCGGGCTCCGCCCCGAAACCGGTCGCGTCGAGGGAGAACGATCCGCTCGCCCCGAACAGCACCGCCCCGCCGTAGAGGAGGAGGGCGAGGGCGAAGGAGCCGAGGAGGAAGTACTTGAGGCCGGCCTCGACGGAGGCGGCGCGCGTGCGGTCGAAGGCGGCGAGGATGTAGAAGGCGATCGAGAGGACCTCGATCCCGAGGACGAGGAGGAGGAGGTGGCGCGCGCCGGCGAGGAGGATCATCCCGACGGGGGCGAGGAGGAGGAGGGAGTGGAACTCGCCGGGCTTCTCCGCGGCGGGAGCGAAGGTCTCCCGGGCGGTCGCGGCCGCCACGATCGCGCAGCCGATCGAGAGGACGGCGACGGCGGCCGTCCATCGGTCCTCGACGAGGAGCCCCCCGAAGGCCTCCCCCGCGGGGTCGAGGAACCCCCGCAGAGCGAGGACGAGGGAGACGACGAGGCCCGCAACGGCGCTCGCCGCGGTCGCCCCGCCTCGTTTCCCGAAGGCATCGACAAGGAGGACCGCCACCGCGCCGGCCGAGAGGGCGATGCCGGGAGCGAATGCCCGCAGGTCGTGCGGCCCGACGTTCATCGGGCCCGCTCCAGCCGGGGGGGCTCGGCCTGGGCGACGGCGCGGGCGCGCGCGACGATCCGCTCGACGGAAGGTCGGACCCGGTCGAGGAGCGGGCCGGGGCAGACCCCGAGGAAGACCATGAGCGCGGCGAGGGGGAGGAGCGTCGCCGTCTCGCGCCTCGTGCAGTCGGGAAGCCCGGCGACGGAATCCGGGGTCGGTCCGAAGAGGACGGCCCGCACGGCCCCGAGGAGGTAGACCGCCGACAGGACGACCGAGGTCGCCCCGACGGCGGCGACCACCGGCGCCGCGGAGAAGGTCCCCGACAGGATCAGGAACTCCCCGACGAATCCGTTGAGACCCGGCAGCCCGATCGACGCGAAGGCGGTCAGGCCGAAAAGGAAGGCGAAGAGGGGCATCGACCTCGCGACCCCGCCGAAGTCCTCGAGGCCCCGGCGGTGGGTCCGGTCGTAGAGGACGCCGACGAGGAGGAAGAGGGCCCCCGTCGAGATCCCGTGGTTCACCATCTGGAGGACCGCCCCCGAGACGGCCGAGGGCTCGCGCGCGAAGAGCCCCATCGCGACGAGGCCGAGGTGGGAGATCGAGGAATAGGCGACGAGCTTCTTCAGGTCCCGCTGCGCCCAGGCGAGGAGCGCCCCGTAGACGGCCCCTCCGGCCCCGAGGGCGAGGAGGAGGGGGGCGAAGTCCGCGCTCGCCCGCGGGAAGATCGGCAGGCAGAAGCGGAGGAGCCCGTACGTCCCCATCTTCAGGAGGACGCCGGCGAGGACGACCGAGCCCGAGGTCGGGGCCTCGACGTGGGCCTCGGGGAGCCAGGTGTGGAAGGGGAGGAGCGGCACCTTGACCGCGAAGCCGAGGGTGAAGCCGAGGAAGGCGAGCGTCTCGATCGAGGCCGGGAGGAGGCGGGGGGTCCGGGCGAGCTCGAAGAGGTCGGAGCTGCGCCCCTCGAGGAGGACGGCGAGGAGGGCGAGGAGGAGGAGGAGGGAGCCGGCGACGGTGTAGAGGACGAACTTCGTCGTCGCCCTCCCCCTCCCCGGACCCCCCCAGATCCCGATGACGAAGTAGAGCGGGATCAGGGAGATCTCCCAGGCGACGTAGAAGAGGACGAGGTCGGCGGCCGCGAAGACCCCGAGCATCCCCGTCTCCATCAGGAGTCCCCAGATCGCGAACTCGCGCCGGCGTTCCGCGATCGGCCCGACGGCGGCGAAGAAGAAGACGGGGCCGAGGAGCGCCGTGAGTCCGACGAGGAGGAGCGAGATCCCGTCGAGGGCGAGGGCGAAGCGCACGTCGACGCCCCCCATCCGGAACCAGGGGACGGAGAAGCCGAACTGCGGCTCGGCGCTCGAGCCCTCGAAGGCGAAGAAGAGGCCGAGCGCGAGCCCGAGCGGGAGGAGGGAGACGATCCCCGCGAAGCGGAGGGGATCGCGCGCCCGGGGCGCCAGCGCGAGGATCCCCGCGCCCGCTGCGGGGAGAAGGACGAGGAGGGGGAGGATCGGGTTCACTCATCCCCTCCCGAGGAGGAGGCCGGCGAGGAGGAGCGCGCCCGCCGCAGCCGCGATCCCGATCCCGTAGGACTGGATCTTCCCGTTCTGGAGGACCCGCAGCGAGGCGCCCGCCGCCGAGGCCGCCCGTCCGACCCCGTTCACCGCGCCGTCGATGACGAAGAGGTCGAAGACGCCGCAGGCGATCGCCAGCAGCCTCGCCCCCCGCGCGACCGTTCCGCGGTAGAAGGCGTCGAGAACCCCTCCCGCCGCGGCGAGGCGCCAGAGCGCCGTGCGTGCGAGCCCCTCCTCGCCCGCCAGCCCCCGGTCGCGCCAGAGGCGGCGCGCGAGGAGGAATCCGACGGACGCGACGGCGAAACTCAGGGCGGCCACGAGGACGTGCTCCGCGCCGCCGCCCGGGGCGGCCTCCCTCCCGAGGACGGGGGCGAGGAACGCGGCGATCGGCCGGGCGTCCGCGATCGGGATCCAGGCGAGCGCCCCGCCGAGCAGCGAGAGCGCCGCGAGCACCCGCATCGGCGCGAGCATGACCCCGGGGGACTCGTGGGGGCTCCCCGCGAAGTTCTCCCGTCCGGAGAAGACGAGGTAGACGAGCCGGAAGGAATAGAGGGCGGTGAGGAAGGAGGCGGCGAAGCCGAGCGAGGCGAGGATCGCCGCGTGCCCGCCGTGGAGCGCGCCGCCGAGGATCTCGTCCTTCGAGAAGAACCCGGCGAGCGGCGGGAGCCCCGAGAGCGCCCACGCGCCCGCGCAGAAGCAGAGGAAAGTCGCCGGGATCCGGGCCCGCAGGCCTCCCATCTTCGCCAGATCCTGCTCCCCCCCGAGGGCGTGGATCACCGAGCCCGCCGCGAGGAAGAGGAGCGCCTTGAAGAAGGCGTGGGTCGTCAGGTGGGCGATCGAGGCGTCGAACGCGCCGGCCCCCTCCCCGAGGAACATGAGGCCGAGCTGGGAGATCGTAGAGCACGCCAGCGCCCGCTTGAGATCCCGGCTCGCGAGGGCGCCGAGCCCCGCGAGGACGGCGGTCGCCCCGCCGACGATCCCGACGACGAGGAGGACGCCGGGCGCGGCGAGGAAGAGGGCGCTCAGGCGCGCGAGGAGGTAGACCCCGGCCGTCACCATCGTCGCCGCGTGGATGAGGGCGGAGACCGGCGTCGGTCCCGCCATCGCGTCGGGGAGCCAGACCTGGAGGGGGATCTGGGCGGACTTGCCGACGGCGCCGCAGAAGAGGAGGGCGGCGGCCCACGTCGCCGAGGGGAGCCGATGTCCCGCGGCCGCCGCGTCGATCGAGGCGTAGTCGAGGGCGCCGAGCTCCTTCTGGAGGAGGAAGATCCCGAGGAGGAAGCCCGCGTCCCCGACCCGGTTCACGACGAACGCCTTGAGCCCCGCGTCGGCGGGCCACCCCTTCCCGTACCAGAACCCGATCAGCAGGTAGGAGCAGAGCCCCACCCCCTCCCAGCCGACGAAGGTGAGGGGGAGGTTCGCCCCGAGGACGAGGAGGAGCATCGAGGCGAGGAAGAGGTTCAGGCACGCGAAGTACCGCGCGAACCCCGGGTCCCCGCGCATGTAGCCGATCGAGTAGAGGTGGATCAGCGCGCCGACCCCCGTGACGACGAGGGCGAGGATCGAGGAGAGGGGGTCGAGGAGGAGGTCCGCGCCCACGCGAAGCGTCCCGGCGTCGATCCAGGTCCCGAGGCTCGCCCCGATCCGCCGGTCCCCGGCGGGGAGGCCGAGGAGCCGGACGAAGAGGGCGAGGGCGAGGACGAAGGCGGCGGCCACCGCCCCCGTCGCGATCGCGCCGACGAGGATCTCTCTCGGCCGCGCCTCCGGGTCCGTCCGCCGCCGCGAGAGGACCCGGGCGTGGAGCGCGGCGCACGCGATCGCGCCCGCCAGCGGCAGCCCGACGAGGAGGGGGAGGAGGGCGCTCATCCCCGCAGGCTCGCCGCCGCGTCGGGATCGACGCTCCGCCGGAGCCGGAAGAGGGCGATCACGAGGGCGAGGCCGACGGAGACCTCGACGGCGGCGAGGAAGATGACGAACAGGGCGAAGGTCGAGGGCTCGGCGGTCGCGCGCGCGCGCGCGGCGCCGAGGAGGGTGACGATCGCGCCGTTGAACATCAGTTCGAGGGAGAGGAAGACGACGAGGAGGTTGCGCCGGACGAGGAACCCCGCGACGCCGAGGGCGAAGAGCGCCGCGCCGAGCGCATAGACGTGGGACGTGGGGACCGTCACGGCCGTGCCTGCGCCATCGGTTCGGGGACGCTCGGCGTCCCCTCGGCGGAGGGGGGGGCGGGCCGCGGCCCGCGTCGCGCGAGGACGAGCACCGCGACGATGCCGAGGAGGAGGAGGAGCCCCGAGACCTCGAACGGGAAGAGGTACTGGCCGAACAGGATCTTCCCCGATTGGTCCGTCGTCTCGCGGTACGCCGGCCCCTCCCCCCCGTCCCCCGTGGCGAAGGCGAGCGCCAGGGCCTCGACACCCAGCACGAAGGCGGCCGCAGGGCCGAGCTTCCCGCGCAGGTCGAGGGGCATCGGCTCGTCGTGGCGCAGGTCGAGGAGCATGATGACGAAGAGGAAGAGGACGAGGATCGCCCCCGCGTAGACGAGGAGGTTGAGGAACGCGAGGAGGGGGGAGCCGAGGAGGAGGTAGATCCCGGAGAGCGCGAAGAGGGTGAGGGCGAGATGGACGGCCGCCACGAGCGCGTGCCGCCTCGCGATCACGTTCCCCGCCCCGTAGAGCGCGGTCAGGGCGAGGGCGTAGAAGAGGGCTTCCGCCACCGGTCGTAGAGCCTCCGGGCGTAGAGGAGCCGCGGCTGCGCCGTCTTCGCCGGCCGAAGGAGCCGCGGGAGGGTGTAGAGGTGGGCCGCCCGCGAGAAGTCCGCGAGCTCGAGCTCGTCGCTCATGTAGATCGCCTCCTCCGGGCAGACCTCCTCGCAGAAGCCGCAGAGGATGCACTTCAGCATGTCGATGTCGAAGGCCCTCGGCTCGCGCTGGATCGGGCGGTCGGTCTCGTGCCCCTCGATCCGGATCGCGAAGGCCGGGCAGACGTACTCGCACAGCCCGCAGGAGACGCACCGCACGGTGCCGTCCTCGTTCTGGACGAGCCGCGGCTGCCCCTTCGTCGCGAGCGTCCTCGGGAGGGGCTCCTCGGGGTACTGCCGGGTGAACTTCCGCCGGAAGAGGAGCGCCAGGGTGAGCCGCAGGCCGCGGAAGAGCCCCGGGAGGTAGAGGCGCTCGGCGAGGGTGAGGGGTCGGGTGTCCACGGCTCAGGCGAGGGCGACGACCGCCCCGGTCGCGACGAGGTTCAGGAGCGCGACCGGGAGCATCCCCTTCCAGCCGAACGCCATCAGCCGGTCGTAGGTGAGGCGCGGGAGCGTCCAGCGGACCCAGAGGTAGAGGAAGAGGAAGGCCCCGGCCTTCGCGGAGAAGGAGAGGAGACCCCCCCACCAGGGGAGGTCGGCGAGGCGCACGAACGGGACGTCGGGGCCCCCGAGGAAGAGGACCGTCCCGAGGCCCGCCATCGTGACCATCGCCGCGTACTCCCCGACGTAGAAGAGCATCCAGCGGGTCGCCCCGTACTCCGAGTGGTAGCCGGCGACGAGCTCGGGCTCGCACTCGGCGAAGTCGAAGGGGTGGCGGTTCGTCTCCGCGAAGGCGCAGACGAGGAAGAGGGCGAAGGCGACCGGCTGGGTGAAGGCGTTCCAGACCGAGTCCTGCGCGAGGACGACGTCGTAGAGCCGCAGCGACCCCGCGCTCGCGAGGACGGCGATCAGGGTGAGGACGAGGGCGAGCTCGTAGGAGACGAGCTGCGCCGCCGCGCGGACCCCCCCGAGGATCGAGTACTTGTTGTTCGACGCCCACCCCGCGATCAGGATCCCGTAGATCCCGAGCGATCCGACCGCCAGCACGTAGAGCGCGCCGACGTCGAGGTCGGCCGCCCCGAGGGGCTTCCCCCCGGGGGAGAAGGGGGTCGAGACGGGGACGGCGGCGAAGGTGAGGATCGCCGGGAGCGCCGCCAGGATCGGCGCGAGCCGGAAGAAGGCCGGGTTCGCCCCGTCCGGAATCGGGGATTCCTTGAAGAAGAACTTGAGGACGTCGGCGAGCGGCTGGAGGAGGCCGGCGGGGCCGACCCGGTTCGGCCCGACCCGGTACTGCATCCAGGCGGAGACCTTCCGCTCGGCGAGCGTCATCCCCCCGGCGACGCTCATCACGCCGAGGAAGGCGAGGAGGGCGGCGATCGCGGCCGAGAGGACGCTCACGGGGCCGCGCTCCGGGCGGGCTCGGGGGAGGCGGCGGAGGCGAGGGCGCGCACGAGCCACTCGAGGACCTCGGTCTCGGCCCGAACCCCCGCCGGCGGGGGGAGGGCCGGAGCGATCGCCTGGCGGAGGCCGTCGACGTTCGTGAAGGTGCCCGACTTCTCCGCCCAGGACCGGGCCGGGACGCACGCCCGGGCCCAGGGAACGAGGTGGCGGTCGAGGACGTAGGCGGGGGGGCTCCCGGTCTCGAGGCGCCGCAGGGCCTGGGCGGGGAGCCGCTCGAGGATCCGCTCCCCGACGAGGAGGACGGCCCCGGCCGAGTCGAGCCTCGGGGCGACCTCCTCCTCCTCGAGCCCGGCGAGGCCCCCCTCGACCAGGCCCCGGCGGTTCGGGCAGGGATCCCCCGTCCGCAGGATCGAGTCCTCCCCGCCGCGCGCGGGGGAGAGGAAGAGGGCCGGGACGCCGAGCGCCGCGGCGAGAGCGGCGAACGCCGCCCCCTCCTCGTTCGTGAGGAAGGGGGAGGCGAGCGCGAGGAGGCGCGAGCGGGCCGCCCGCAGGCGCTCGGCGATCGAGGGGAGCCCCCGCTCGTAGCCGACGTCCCGGGCGACCCCCTGCGCGTCCCGGACGACGACGGAGGCGAGGCGCTCCGCGGCGTTGAGGTCGTCGAACCGCAGGCGGCCCTCGTCGCACATCCAGTACCCGTTCACCGCCGGGTTCGGCCGGGGCCGGATCCGGACGACGGCGCCGCGGTGGACGTCGACCGTCGTGCTGCACCCGCGCGAGCAGAGCGGGCAGACGGACGGGGTCGAGCGGAGGTTCCAGATCCGCGCGGCGTGGGCGAACTTCTTCAGCGTGAGGGCCCCGACCGGGCAGATGTCCGCCAGGTTCCCCTGGTAGCGCCCCTCGAGCGGGCGGTCGCCGGGCGTCCCGACCATCGAGTGGGCGCCCCGCCCGAAGATCCCGAGCTGCGTCTCCCCCGTCACCTCGGGGAAGAAGCGCACGCAGCGGGAGCAGAGCACGCAGCGCTCCTCGTCGAGCGTGATCACGGGCCCGAGGTCGACGCGCTTGCGGAAGGTCCGCTTCTCGAGGTCGGAGCGGCTCGCCGACTGCCCCTGCTCGAAGGTGAAGTTCTGGAGGGGGCACTCCCCGGCCTTGTCGCAGATCGGGCAGTCGAGGGGGTGGTTCGCGAGGAGGAACTCGAGGACGCCGCGGCGCGCCTTGCGCACCGCCTCGGTCCCCGTCCAGACCTGGAGCCCCTCGGCGGTCTCCGTGCGGCAGGCGACCGCGAGCCGGCGCGGAGCGGGTCCCGGCCCCTGGACCTCGACCTGGCACTGGCGGCAGGAGGCGACGACCGAGAGCCCCGGGTGCCAGCAGAAGTGGGGGATCTCCTTCCCGAGCCCGTTCAGGAAGCCGAGGAGGTTCTTCCCCGCCGGGGCGTCGAGCCCCTGGCCGTCGACAGCGAGCCGGACCCTTCTCTCGGGAGAGTCGCTCATCCGGGCGGGAAGGATCTAGGCCCCGGGGTCCTCGGGGAAGGGGCAGCGCCCTTCCCGGACGTGGGCCTCGAATTCCTCGCGGAAATGGCGGACGGCCGACACGAGGGGGATCGCCGCCCCGTCGGCGAAGGCGCAGATCGTCTTGCCGCCGCTCATGTTCGCCCCCAGGTCGAGGAGGAGGTCGAGGTCCTCCCGCCGGCCCGCCCCCCCCTCGATCCGGTCGAGGAGGCGGCGCATCCACTCGCAGCCGAGCCGGCACTGGGAGCACTGGCCGCAGGTCTCGTGCTCGTAGAACCGCGCGAGCACGGCGGAGGCCCGCACGACGCACGCGGTGTCGTCGAGGACCGTGATCCCCCCCGTGCCGAGCATCGCGCCGACGGCGCGCAGCGCCTCGTGGTCCATCGCGACGTCGGCGTGCGCCGCCGGGAGGATCCCGGTCGAGGACCCGCCGGGGTAGAAGGCCTTCAGCGTCCCCCGCACACCTCCGGCCGGCCCCTCGAGGATCGAGCGCACGCGCGTGCCGAGGGGGAGCTCGAAGACGCCAGGGCGGTTCACCCGCCCCGAGACCCCGCACAGGAAGTTCCCGGGGCTCTTGTCGGTCCCGATCCGCCGATACCAATCGGCCCCGCGCTCGACGATGGCGGGGACGTTCGCGACCGTCTCGACGTTGTTGATCGTCGTCGGGCAGCCCCAGAGGCCGAATCCGGCGGGGAAGGGGGGCTTCGGCCGCGGTCGCGCCGGCTTCCCCTCGATCGACTCCATCGCGCCCGTCTCCTCCCCGGCGATGTAGGCGCCCGCCCCGCGGTGGACGACGACCTCGAGGTCGAAGCCGCTCCCGAGGAGGTTCTTCCCGAGGAAGCCCGCCTCGCGGGCCTCGGCGAGCGCCGCCTCGAAGATCCGCTTCGGGCGCCGGAACTCCCCGCGCATGTAGACGTAGCAGGTCCGCGCGCCGATCGCGTAGGAGGCGAGCGCGAGCCCCTCGATCACGAGGTGGGGGTCGCGCTCGAGGAGCACGCGGTCCTTGAACGTCCCCGGCTCCGACTCGTCGGCGTTCAGGAGGAAGTAGCGCGGCCGGGGATCGCCCGGCGGGGGCATGAAGGTCCACTTGAGCCCCGTCGGGAATCCCGCCCCGCCGCGCCCGCGGAGCCCCGAGGCCTTGACGACCTCCGTCACCTCGGCGGGCTTCATCCCGCGCAGCGCCTTCTCGAAGGCGCGGTACGCCCCCCCCTCCCGGGCGACGCGAAGCCGCTCCGAGCCAGGGAGCGCCGCCCGGTCGAGGAGGTAGGTCGGGTGCCCGTTCGAGGCGGCCGTCATCGCGCCTCCCCGTCGAGGAGCCTCCCGACCGCCTCGCAGAGACCCTCGGGCGTCATCCCCTCGTGGTACTCCCCGTCGATGTCGACGACCGGGGCGCCGCCGCACGCGGCGAGGCACTCGACCGCCTCGAGGTGGAATGCCCCCTCGCCCCCCGTCTCGCCGGGCCGGACGCCGAAGCGCTCCCGCAGCGCGCGGAGGAGCCCCCGCGCGCCCATGAGGTCGCAGGCGATGTTGTGGCAGATCCTCACCGCGTGGCGTCCGCCCGGGGTGGCCCGGTACATCGGGTAGAAGGTGAGGACCTCGAAGACGGCGACGTCGGGGATCTCGAGGAAGCCGGCGATCGCGGCGACCGCCTCGCGGGGCACGAACCCGAGCCGATCCTGCACGGTGTGGAGGAGCTCCATCACCGCGGCGCGCCGCTTCGGGTA
>CBRGOK010000074.1:0-10205 GCA_967798035.1 uncultured bacterium | reverse complement strand
GCCCGTGCGCAGGGCGGCGGACCCCTCTTCGCGTCGCTCGACGGCCTCTGGGACGTCTCCGTCTCGACCTCGTTCTTCTCGGTGGGCGGGGGCGCCCCGACCAAGTCGAAGGCGAAGTCCTTCATCGAGTTCCAGGACGAGGGGTCGACCTCGAGCCCGATCACCCTTCGGGCGAGCACCTTCCCCACCGGCCTCGGCCTCCAGATCTTCCCGGCGACCTCCGGGCTCCGGTTCCTCGACTACTTCGTGGTCAAGGGACAGGACGCGGAGTTCGCGGGGACCCTCAAGGTCAACCGCACGACCCTCGAGGCGCGCTCCTTCAAGGCGACGGGGAGCCTCCTCACCACGAACGGCGTCCTCATCGTCCAGGTCAAGGGCCGCCACCGGCCCGGCACGACGAAGTCCTCCCTCTTCGCGCAGGACTTCGAGTCGGGCCTCGCCCCCTACGTCGAGACGACCGTCCTCGGGACCGAGTCCGACACCCTCTGGCACGACGACGGCTTCTGCGCCCCGGGGATCTCGCTCCCCGCGTCGATGGGCTCCGGAGCGGCCGCCTACAACCAGGGGGACCTCGGGGCCTACGACTACGACACCGGCGCGGCGAACAGCGGCGCCCTCCAGGGGCCGGGCCTCCCCGTGCCGTTGGGCAGCCGCGGCGTGACCCTCGTCTTCGACACGCTCCGCCTGTCCGAGGCGGGGAGCTACTACGACCAGACGTGGGTCGACGTCCGGCCGACGGGCGACGGCCAGTGGATCCCGTTCTCCCAGACCCTCACGATCGCCCCCTGCGGCACGCCGCAGGTCGTGACGATCGGCATCGGGAAGAAGACCCTGAAGGCCTTCGACAACAACTTCGAGCACCGCTTCCGCTTCGACACGCTCGACAACATCAACAACGCCCACCTCGGGTGGTACATCGACAACGTCCAGGTGCTGGCGATCGGCACGGAGCAGTAGGACCTTCCCAGGAACCGTCGACAGGGGCCGCCGCGAGGCGGCCCCTTCTCCTTTCCCCCTCCCGCGGCGAGGGACGGGGAGGGGGGCGATGGGGTACGCTTCCGACCGGAGGGAAAAGCCATGGGACTCCCCGGAGTTCGTCCCGCCGTCCTCGTCCTCCTCCTCGCCCCGGCCGCGCCCGCGCTCGGCGATCCTGCCGCCCTCGGCGGGCTCTGGGACGTGAGCGTCGTCTCGACGACCCACGCCCCGGACGGATCGCAGGTGAAGTCGAAGGTGAAGCGCGTCCTCGCGATCACCGATTTCGGCGTCGAGGAGGTCTCGATCGCCTCCTTCGTCACGGGGGACGGCCGGACCGTGCCCGCGACGACCGGCGTGCGCTTCGTCGACTCCTTCGCCGCGAAGTCCTTCGACGCGACGATCGCCGGCACGGTCCGGGTCGATCCCGCGACCCAGGAGGGGCTCTCCTTCAAGGCGGAGGGGTCCCTCGTCGGGGGCGAGGCGATCGTCACCTTCCGCCTGAAGGGGAAGAGGATCCCCGGAAGCGTCCCCCCCACGACCCTCCTCCTCTTCGAGCACGGCTTCGAGGCGGGGATCGCCCCCTACGTCGAGACGGACGCGAACGGGCTCCTGGCGGCGACGCTCTGGCACGCCGAGGGGCTGTGCGGGCCCGCCGCGACGATCCCCGCGTCGATGGGAGCGGCCGCGGCGGCCTACAACCTCGGCGACCAGGCGCCGCCCGTCTACAACTACGACACGGGCTTCCTCCTCCCGAACGTCGGCGCCCTCGAAGGCCCTCCCCTCTCGGTCCCCTCCAGCTCCTCCCCCGTCGCGGGGATCCAGTTCTCGTTCGACTTCCTCCGCGAGACCGAGGCGACCCCGCTCCTCGACGAGTGCTTCCTCGAGGTGCGCGCGTTCGAGTGCGGCGGGTGGACGCCCGTCACGCAGATCACCGGTCTGGCGGGGTGCGGGGCGAGCCCGATCCACGTCGAGATCACCGGCGACCCCGCCCTCAACGGGATGCTCGGGAAGACCTTCTCCCATCGCTTCCGGTTCGACACGGTCGATCCCTCGTCCAACGCCTTCCTCGGCTGGTACGTCGACAACGTCCGGATCGAGGTCGTGAATCCCTAGCGGGGCGGCCCTCCCCGAGTCCGGGCGTTCCCCCCTCCTCTCCACCCTCCGACCCTCGCCGCTGGACAAGCGATGGGGCCGGCCGCAGCATCGAGTTTGCTTTCTGCCCAGGAGAGTCGAATGAGGATCGAGGGAGTTGGAAGCCGGTTCGCGATCTTGTCCGCCTTCGCCCTCTGCGCCGGCGCGCGCGCGCAGACCGAGGGGAGCCCCGTCCTCATGGAAGGCCTGTGGGAGGCAAACCTCTCCGTGACCACCCAGACCGCGGACGGGATCGCCACGAAGTTCAAGACGAAGGTGGACCTCGCGATCGCGGACTACGGGACCGTGGGCCTCTGTATCGGATCCATCCAACTCCCGACCGGGCAACGGATCCCGGGAATGAGCGGCGGGAGGTTCGCCCGCTCCTTCTCCGCGGAAGCCGAACGGGTCTCCCTCGCCGCCGCCGTCAAGAAGCACCCCGTGACCGGCGAGGGAATCTCCTTCAAGGGAACGGGGATCTTCACCGACTCGCTGGGAGTCAGTGTCTTCAAGATCACCGGAAAGCGGCTCGTCGGCGCCGCGGCGCCCGCGCAAATCCCGCTCTTTCTCGAAGACTTCGACTTGGGACTCGGTCCCTACGCGGAAACCGACCTCGCGGGGGCGCCGGCGAGCACGCTCTGGCACGCCGAGAGGTTCTGCGCCGCCGGCACGGCGATCCCGGCTTCGTTGGGGTTCTTCGCCGCCGCGTACAACCGCGGCGACGAAGACCCCCCCGTCTACACGTACGAAACGGGCCCTGCCAACAGCGGCGCGCTCCAGGGCCCGGCGGTCTCGGCTCCCTCGGACGCGCCGGGGCTGTCCGTCGCGTTCGACATGCTCCGCGATGTCGAGGGTACTGGCGGCGGTCCCTTCGACCAGTGCCGCGTGGAGGTGCGCGACACGGAATGCGGCGTCGGGTGGCAGAACCTCGTGCAGGTGGCCGAGGAGGTCGGCTGCTCCGGGACGCCGATCACGGTCACGATCGCGGGGAACCCGACCCTCGACTCGATGGTGGGCAAGAGCTTCCTCCACCGCTTCCGGTTCGACACGGTCGACGGCGCTCTCAACGACTTCATCGGCTGGTACGTCGACAACGTCCGGATCGAGGCCGCGAACCCCTAGCGGGCCGGCTCTCCCCGAGTCCGGGCGTTCCCCCTCCTCCCCTCCCTCCGACCCTCGCCGCTGGACAAGCGATGGGGCCGGCCGCAGCATCGATGTCGCTTTTCGCCAAGGAGCCTTGCGTGAGGATCGGGAGAGTCGGAAGCCGGGTCGCGATCTTTTCCGCCTTCGCCCTCTGCGCCGGCGCTCGCGCGCAGGCCGAGGGGAGCCCCGTCCTCATGGAGGGGATGTGGCAGGCGAGTCTCTCCGTGACGAGCCACTCCACGGACGGGACCGCCGCGAAGTCCAAGACGAAGGTGGACCTCGCGATCGCGGACTTCGGGACCGCGGGCCTCGCCATCGGATCGTTCCGCCTCCCGACAGGGCAGATGGTCCCGGGGATGGCCGGCCGGAGGCTCGCCCGCTCCTTCTCCGCGGAGGCCGAAGGTGTCGCCCTCGCCGCCGGCGTCAAGAGGGACCCCGTGACCGGCGAGGGGATCTCCTTCAAGGGGACGGGGTTCTTCTCGACCCCCTCGGAGATCAGGGTCTTCAGGATCAGCGGGAAGCGCCTCGCCGGGATCGCGGCGCCCGCCCAGATCCCGCTCTTCCTCGAGGAATTCGATCTGGGGCTCGGCCCCTACACGGAGACCAACCTCTTCCCCGGTACGCCAGCGGCCACCTTCTGGCACGCCGAGCAGTTCTGCGCTCCCGCCACGTCGATCCCGGCTTCCATGGGGTTCAAGGCTGCCGCCTACAATCGCGGCGACGAGATCCCGCCCGTGTACACCTACGACACGGGCGACGACAACTGCGGCGCGCTGCAGGGTCCTGCGATCGAGGCGCCCTCGGACGCGCCGGGGCTGTCGGTCACGTTCGACATCCTCCGTGATGTCGAGGGTCCGGGGACGAGTATCAGCGTCGACTCTTGCCGCTTCGAGGTGAGGGAGGTGGGATGCGGCACCTGGCTGAACGTCGCGCATGTGACGCAGGAGGTCCTCTGTTCGGGGACGCCGATCACGGTCACGATCGCGGGGGGCCCGGCCCTCGGCTCCCTCCTCGGCAAGCGCTTCCTCCATCGCTTCCGGTTCGACACGGACGATGACATCGCGAACAACTTCCTCGGCTGGTACGTCGACAACGTCCGGATCGGGGTTGTGAACCCCTAGCGAGGCGGTTCTCGAGTGAACTTCGCGGGCCGCGCCTCTCGGCGCGGCCCTTTTTTTTCGCCCTCGGTCCCCGGGGAAACGGGGGCTTCACGGATGTTAGGTATATGTTAGTATTCCTCCGCCAACGGCCTCCCACGGACGCCCGCAGCGATGGTCGTCCCGCTCCGCGTTCACAGCGCCTACACCTTCCTCACCGGTGCCTCCCCGGTCGAGGCGCTCGTCTCTCGCGCGAAGGAGCTCGGGCTCCCCGCCCTCGCCCTCACCGACACGAACGGGCTCTACGGCGCGATCCCCTTCCTCTTCCACGCGAAGCGGGCCGGGATCCGCCCGATCTTCGGCGCCGACATCGACGAGCCCGAGCCGCCCGAGGGATCTCCCCGCCGCCCGGACGACGGCCGCGCCGTCTGCCTCGTCCGGGAGGAGGCGGGCTGGGCGAGCCTGTGCCGGCTGATCACCGCGCGCCACCTCGCCCCCGACTTCGATCTCGCCCGCGCCGTCGGGGAGAACGCGGCCGGTCTCCTCGTCCTCGCCGACACCCCCTCCCTCCTCGCCCGGCTGCGCGAGCGAGTGCCGGCGGGCTCCCTCCACGCCGCGCTCGACCTCGTGCGCCGGCCGCGGAGGGGATCCGAGTCGCGCGCGGGGAAGCGCCCTCCCGAGGAGCCGGAGGAGGAGCTCTCCTTCAAGAAGGCCCCCGATCCCCCCCCGCGGCGCGACCCGCGCGCGCTGATCGAGGCCGCCCGGGCGCTCGGGATCCCGCTCGCCGCCGCGCCCGAGGTCTGGTCCGCGCGGGAGGAGGACTTCCCCGTCCACCGCACGCTGGTCGCGATCAAGTGGAACGCGGTGGCCGCGGCGCTCCCCGAGGGCCACCTCGCCGGGCCGGAGTCGTTCCTGCGTCCCGCGGCCGAGATCGAGCGGCTCTACGCCGACTTCCCCGACGCGGTCGAGAACGCCCGCGCGATCGCGGAGGCCTGCCGCCACGAGCCGCAGGTCGGGAAGGTCTTCTTCCCGACGGTGCCGCTGCCGCCGGGGGAGACCCCTTACTCCTTCCTCTGCGCCGCGGCGATGGAGGGGGCGCGCCGCCGCTATCGGCCGCTCAAGCCCGCCGTGCTCCGGCGGCTCGAGTACGAGCTCGAGGCGATCGAGCGGCTGGGGTTCTCCGCCTACTTCCTCCTCGTCCGCACGATCGCGCAGTTCGCGAAGGAGAAGGGGATCCCCTGCGTCGGGCGGGGCTCGGCCGCCTGCAGCCTCGTCTCCTTCGTGCTCGGCCTCACGGACGCCGACCCGCTGCGCTACGACCTCCCCTTCGAGCGCTTCCTCAATCCCGCCCGCTCCGACCGACCCGACATCGACCTCGACTTCTGCTGGCGGCGGCGCGACGAGGCGATCGAGTTCGTCTACCGCACCTACGGGGAAGGGCGCGTCGCGACGATCGCGACGGTGAACACCTTCGGCCTGCGCGCGGCCTTCCGCGAGGCGGCGAAGGCGGCGGGGCTCCCGCCCGTCGAGGTCGACCGATGGTCGAAGGCCCTCCCCCACGCCGACGGAGAAGGGGTGCGCGCGGCGATCGCGAGGACCCCCGAGTGCCGCGGCTTCCCCGTCGACGTCGAGCCGTACCGATCGGTCCTCGAGGTCGGGGAGAGGCTGGAGGGGCTGCCGCGCCACCTCGGGCTCCACCCCGGCGGCGTCGTCGTCGCCCCGGGGGCGCTCCCCGACCTCCTCCCCCTCGAGCGGGCGAGCAAGGGGGTCGTCGTCACGCAGTTCGACAAGGACGGCGTCGAGGCGATCGGCCTCGTCAAGATGGACCTCCTCGGGAACCGCGGCCTCTCGACGGTGACCGACTGCGTCGCACGGCTCCGCGCCCGCGGGATCGAGGTCGACCTCGAGGCGATCCCCGAGGAGGACCCCGCGACCGCCCACCTCCTGCGCGCGGGGGGGACCGTCGGCTGCTTCCAGATCGAGTCGCCCGGGATGCGCCGGCTCCTGCGCCAGCTCGACGCAACGAGCATGGACCGGACGATCCAGGCCGTCGCCCTGATCCGCCCCGGCCCCGCCGCGAGCGGGATGAAGGAGCGCTTCGTCCGGCGGGCGCTGCGCCTCGAGCCGGTCGAGGTCCCCGACCCGCGACTGGCGCCGGTGCTCGCCGACACCTTCGGGGTGATGCTCTACCAGGAGGACATCCTGCGGGTCGCGAAGGCCCTCGCCGGGATGGAGTACCCGGAGGGGGATCGCCTCCGCTCGGCGCTGACGAAGCGGATTTCCCCCGAGCGGCTGGAGAGGATCCGCGCGCGCTTCCTCTCGGGGGCCGCGGAGAGGGGCGTCCCGGCGGGCAACGCCGAGGCGGTCTGGAGGTGGATCGGGAACTTCGCCGCCTTCTCCTTCTGCAAGGCCCACGCGGTCACCTACGGGCGGATCGCCTACCGCGCGGCCTGGCTGAAGGCCCACCACCCCGCCGACTTCCTCGCGGCGTTCCTCGAGAACGACACCGGCTACTACGACGCGCGCGTCTACGTGGAGGAGGCCCGCCGGCTGGGCGTCGCGATCCTCCCGCCCGACGTCCACCGGAGCGGGGCGACCTTCGCGGCGGAGGACCCGACGCCCGAGCGCCCGAAGGGGAGCCTCCGCGTCGGCCTCGGCCAAGTGCGCAACCTCTCCGGCGCGACGATCGGGAGGATCCTGGAGGAGCGGGCGAGGGCGCCGTTCCTCTCCCTGCGCGACTTCCTCGCCCGCGTCCCCGCCACGCGCCCCGAGGTCGAGAACCTGATCCTCGTCGGGGCCTTCGACGCCTTCGAGCGCTCGCGCCCCGAGCTCCTCTGGCGCGCGGCCCTCCTCCTCGGCACGCCGCTCAAGCCCTCGGCCGGCGCCCGCGCCTCCGGCGGGCTCCCCCTCGGCGAGGCGATGGCGCAGGCGAAGCGGCGGCGCTGGAGCCACCACGGCGGGGCGGCGCTCTTCCCGAAGGGGCCGCCCCCCGAGCCCGCGATCCCCTCCCTCCCCGAGTACGACGCGAGGAAGAGGGGCCTGATTGAACTCGAGCTATTGGGTCTCACGATCGAGGGCCACCCCCTCGACCTCTTCGACGGCCGCCGCCTCCCCCGCCGCGCCGTCCCCTGCCGCGACCTCGAGGCCCACGCGGGGCGCTCCGTGACGCTCCTCGGCTGGCTCGCGACGAGCCGGGCCACCCACACCGAGAGCGGCGAGCGGATGCGCTTCCTCACCCTCGAGGACAGGACGGGCCTCGCCGAGGTCGTCCTCTTCCCCGACGCCTACCGGAAGTTCGGCCACCACCTGCGGGGGCCCGGCCCCTACGAAGTGCGCGGGAAGGTCGAGAAGACCGACGGGGCGGTCGCGCTGACGGCGTCGTGGCTCAGGCCGACGGGAGAGCGGTGAGCCGGGCGGTGCGGACGGGGAGGCTCCGTCCCTAGGATGCCCGCCCGAACGGAGCCCCCCCGCCCGAGGACGAATGCCCGATCCCTCCCCCTCCCGCGGCGCCCACGTCTCCCGGCTCGAGGGGTTCAGCGACGCGGTCTTCGCCTTCGCGCTGACGCTCCTCGTCGTCTCCCTCGAGGTCCCGAAGACCTTCGAGGAGCTCCGGGGGACGCTGCGGGGGTTCGTCCCCTTCGCCGCCTGCTTCGGGATCCTCTTCTGGATCTGGCACTCCCACCACGTCTTCTTCCGCCGCTACGGCCTCGTCGACGGGACGACGATCTTCCTCACGGCGGTCCTCCTCTTCGTCGTCCTCTACTACGTCTATCCCCTCAAGTACCTCTTCACCGCCCTAGCGGCGTGGTTCCTCGGCGTCGAGCCCGCCGCGCACGGATGGGTCTTCCCCCGGGGCGGGGAGGGTCTCGTCCTCATGCGGATCTACGGGGGGGGCTACGTCGCGGTCTTCGGAATCTTCGCCCTCCTCTACACCCACGCCTGGAGGAAGAGGGAGGCGCTCGGCCTCGACGTGGAAGAGCGCTTCGCGACCAGGATGGGGATCGGGGTCTCCCTCGTGAACGTCGGGATCGGGGCGATCTCGATCGGGATCGCGCTCGTCGTGAAGCCCGAGCACGCCGGGCTCTCCGGCTGGGTCTACTCTGCGACGGGGCCCGCGATCTGGGCGTTCCACGCGATCGCCCGCACGCGCCACGAGCGGGCGCGGCGCTCGGTCGCGGCGAGCGCGGGCTCGCCCCCCGCCGCACGGGCGCCCGAAGAGCCCCCTCGGCCCTGACCCGCGCAGAAGGCCTGCGGCGGCCGCGTCCGCGACGCGCGAGTCGCCACCCGCGGAAGGCGCCCGACTCGACCTGGACCCACTCGAAGCGCTCCCGGAGGGCGTCGAGGTGGGCGCGGGCGACGGCGTTGGTGCCGTAATGCTCCTCGACCCGCGAGTCGACCCACGTGGGTCGGCCCCGCGCGAGCTGCGCGTCGACCTGCGCGAGGATCTCGCGCCGCATCGCCTCCGGGTCCGGGGCGAGGAGGAGGCCCCCCATCTCGACCACGTCGAGCCTCGAGGCACGCCGAAGGAGGATCGGCTCTCCGTAGCCAGCCGTGAGGATCAAACCCTCGTCCCGGGTGGCACCGCGCACCCCCTCGATCCAGCGCGCCTCGGGGTCGTCGCGGTTGCGCTCGCGAAGGAGCGCGAGCGAGCGCGCGCCCTGCGCGAGGGGGACCGCGGCGAGGGCGAGGAGGAGCGCGCGGCCGCGGGGGAGGAAGCGGGGGCTCGCCCATCCTCCGGCCGCGGCCGCGGCGAGCGCGGGGACGATCCAGAGGGGGACGGCCCGCGCCGTGGCCGCGCCGATCCCGGCGATTCCGAGGAGGAGGCCGAGGAGGGCCGCGCGCATTCCGGGCGATTCCGGGTCCTCCTCCGGCCGCCCCGCGAGGAACGGCAGGAGCGCCGCCGGAAGGACCTGGAGGAAGTGCGCCCCGCGGTCGGGATAGCCCCACAGCGGCATCACGAGGAGGTAGGGGAGGAGGAACGCGAGGACGACCCATCCCAGGCGCCGATCGACCCGCCAGGCGCGACCGAGGCCGAAAAGGGCGAGCGGCGCGAGGAGGAAGGCGGGGAAGACCGCCTCCTCGGCGAGGTACCGGCCGATCCGATCCGGGGAGAGCTCGTGGAGGAGCCTCTCCCGCATCGTGAATCCCCCGGGGCCGAGGACCGTCTCCAGGCGAAGGGGGCTCCCCCCCCACCTCCAGGCGAGGCCGAGGAGGAGGAGGGCGGAGGCGGCGCAGGGAAGGGCGAAGGCGAGGACGTGGGACCGAGCGGGGCGGAGACCGCCGCGGGCGGCGAGGCCGGACGCCAGGGCGACGAGCCCGGGGCCGAGGAGCACCCCCGTCGTGTGGGAGGCGATCGCGAGGATCCAGGCGAAGCCGAGGGCGAGGGCGCGGGTCGGCGAGGGGGAGAGACCGTACCCGACGGCGCAGAGGAGGGAGAGGCACGCGCACGCGAAGTGGAGCGCCTGGTTCTCGGCGACCGTCGCAAAGAAGAGGGCGGCCGGGGAGAGGCCGACCGCCGCCGCGAAGGCGAGGGATCGGGCTGGGGAGGCCCCCATCCGCCTCGCGGCGAGGAAGAGGAGGCCGACCGCCGCCCCGCCGGGAAGGATCGATCCGAGGCGGAGGGCGGCCTCCGCGTCGGGCGCCCCGAGGGCGCGGGCGAGGGCGTGGAGACTCTGGAGGAAGGGGAGCGTCAGGAGGTGGACGTAGCGCCACTCCCCCGCCTCGACCCGCTCGAGGAAGAAGGGGCCGTCCATGTACCAGCGGCGCTGGAAGAGCGCGGCCCAGAGGGCCGCGGACGCCGCGGCGAGGAGGAGCGCGAGCGCGCGGTCGCGCGCCGCGGGAGATCGCGGCACGAAGGGA
>CBRGOK010000073.1:0-10277 GCA_967798035.1 uncultured bacterium | reverse complement strand
CGGACTTCTACACGGGCGCCCCGGCGGACGTCACCGTCTCCTTCATCGGGGGACGCTTCGGGAACCTGGATCTGTACTGCTGCGAGCAGCCGTCCGCGGCCGAGCTGCGCGTCGGGAACCGGGTCCTCGCCTTCCACAAGTGGACCCCCGGCATGGGAGGCGGCGAGGGGATGAACGGCCTCTACGCCTCGCACGGCGGGATCTTCCAGATTCTGTCGGGTCCGAAGGGCGAGGTGGTCCTCGGGAAGGGGGACGGCTACGCCGTCTCCACGAACACGCCGTTCCTCACGCTCCAGGCCGAGGCGAACGCGATCCGCGCGACGCTCCCGGGCCGCAAGAACCGGTAGGAGGGGGCCATGAAACTCCGACGACTCTCCCTCGCCGCCCCGCTCGCCGTGGCGATCCTCCTCGCGGCCCCGGCGTACGTGTCGGGCTACGTCCTCCTCGGATTCACGCTCCCCGTTTCCCCCAACCAACGCGACTTCCGCGTCAACCAGGGCTCCTTCGTCGACGCGACGGCGAACAACAACGTGACGCCGCAGGCGAACTTCCCCGGCTCCACAGGCGCCGCGATGGCGCTCTGGAAGGCGGCGGTCGAGTGGGGCTCGTACCGTCACGGGCCGAACCCCTCCGGTGACCCCTCCCAGGGAGCGCTCGGGGGAGACCCCGGCAACTCCGTGTTCGTCGACAACCCCCTCGGGAACTTCGACTTCAGCTACCAGGGGGTGACGACGACGGCCGGAGGCTCGACCGGGAACGTCATCTCGGCGACGCAGACCTCGATCGGACCGGGGGTCCTCGCCGCGACCTTCCTCCCCGGCGGCTCGGGCGCGGGGGGCTGGCAGATGCTCTTCGACGACCCGCAGTGGACCTGGGACGACGGCCCCACCGCCGGCGTGTCGGGATGGTGCATCCAGGGGATCGGCGTCCACGAGCTCGGCCACGCGCTGGGGCTCGGGCACACGTCCGTGGCCGGGGCGACGATGGTCTCGGGCGCGGCCCCCTTCGCCGTCTCGCTCCGCTCGATCGAGACCGACGACGGCGACGGCGTGACGGCGGCCTCGCCCTCCGCCTACGGCCCGGTCTCGGCGACGAAGCCGCGGATCACGGGGCTCTCGGGCTCCTTCGTCGTGGGCGGCGTCCTCACGATCACCGGGACGAACTTCGCCGCGACGGGGAACACGGTCTGGTTCACGAGCGCCGCCGCGACCGGCGTTCCGAAGACCGTGACGGGTCTCGCCTCGACGGGGGCCGGGACCTCGATCGCCGTCACGATCCCCTCGACACTCCCCCTGCCGGTGGACGGGGACATCCTCGTCCTCGTCCCGCCGGGAACCCTCGGAGCCCACCTCTCGAACGCGTGGCCGCTCGACCTCTCCTCGGGGCCGCCGCCGACGCTCACGTCGATCAGCCCGGATCCCGCGCCGATGAGCTCGCAGACGGGGACGGTCATGACGATCACGGGGACCGACCTCGCGTCGACCTCCTCCGTCACGGTCGGGGGAAACACGATCTCGGGCGCGGCGCTGACGACGGGCCCGACCCAGGTCACCTTCACCCTCCCGAATCCTCTCACCTTGACGAACCTAGGTCCGACCACGGTGACCGCCACGAATCCGTCCGGGACGAGCAACGCTCTCCCCCTCACGGTCGACCCGGCGAATCCCCCGGTGCTCCTGATCCCCAGCCTCACCTTCACCGGCAGTAATTTCACGGCCGACACCTACACGGCTCCGGGGAACTTCGTGATCCTGATCATGAGCCCCTCGAACCTCCCCTCGTCCGTCCCGGGCCTGGTCGACCTCGGCCTCGGCGCAGGGTTCACCTCGATCCTCATGTTCCCGACGACCATCGCGGGGGCCGCGCAGGGGAAGACGACGACGTCCTTCGTCGTTCCGCCCGGGGGAATCGCGGGCACGGTCTTCTACTTCCAGTCGGTTTCCATCCCCCCGAGCGTCGCCAGCCCCTTCCCCTCCTCGAACCTGATGCAGACGACTCTCCTCTTCTGATCTCGCCCCGCCGGGGACGGGCCGGGGCGGAAGGGTCCCGGCCCCCCCCCGGGGGTCTCGAAGAGGACTCTTGTATTGACGGGTGGCACATGTACCATCTCCCCCGGTTGCATTCGGAGGGGCTACGAGAGAACGAGAGGTCGCGACGACGGGTGTTTCGACCGGCAACGGACGACGGTAGCGACTCGGGCAGAACTAAGATCGATCAAGCCAAGGGTTGTCCTCAAAGGACGTAAAAAACGACTCTCCTCCTTTCCCCTATTCCCCAAGTTTTCCCCTTGGCTTTTTTCCCCGCGCGGCGCGGGTCCCCGATGAATGAGATGGGGAGATCGCCGCTCGACCGAAAAAACACGCGGTCGGATTGAACGGGGCGACGGCGCGTCGCTATACTCCGCCGCTTCGTCCTCTTCGGGGGCGTAGCGCAACTGGTTAGCGTACCAGACTGTCGATCTGGTGGTTGCGGGTTCGAGTCCCGTCGCCCTCGCCATTGCGGCGAGGCCGATCGCCCGGATCGATCGCTGACCGGAAGCGCGGAGCCCCCGGGACCGGTGACGGGGGGGAACGGCGCGGATCGGTTGCCCGAAGTTCCGGACCCCGGTAGGTTCCCTCCATGCCGCCGCCTCCGGAGCCCCTCTCCGTCCCGCACGATTCGATCGAGGCCTTCGCCGATCGGGTCCGCGAGGCCCGCGACCGCCTCGCGCCGCGGCTACCCGAGATCGATCCCGGGGACCTGCTCCTGATCCTGCAGAGTCTCCTCCGGCCTCCGGGATGGGAGCGCAGGTTCTTCCTGAGATCCCTGCGCCCGGGAGTCTATGTCCCCTGACGAGACCTTCCTCGAGCGCCTCCTCGGAGCCCTCGAGGAAGCCGGGCTGGAGGCGATCGTGGTGGGGACGGCGGCGGCGGCCCTCCAGGGGGCGCCCGTGATGACGCTCGACGTGGATCTCCTCGTCCGGGATACCCCGAAGAATCGGGAGAAGGTGAGTCGGCTCGGCACGGCGCTCGGCGGGGCGAAACCGGTCGAGGCCTCTCCGCTCTCCTCCGCGATCACCCTGGTCGGCCCTCCGATCTCGGTGGACCTCCTGTTCGAACGGATCCCGCCCGGGCTCTCCTTCGAGGAGGTCCGCTCACGGAGCGTCCGCATCCCCGTCGGTCGCCGGGTTGCGACGGTCGCCTCGCTTGCCGACATCGTCGCTTCGAAGGAAGCATCGGGGCGCCCGAAGGACCTCGCGCAGCTCCCGATCCTGCGGGACACGCTGCGGGTGAAGCGGGAGCTCGAGGGCAAGGGGATCTGACCCCGGAGACCGAGCGAGCCCGCGGAGTCCGTTCGCGGCGCCTGAAGTCGACGGGTCTTCCGAGGAGATCTCGCCGCCTCCGCCCGGAGCGTCCTGTCGACTGGAATGGGCCATTCCAGGCATCTGGGCGCCGTCCCGGGGATCGGGCAACGCTTCCCAGCCTCCCGGCATGGCCGGGGGAGCTGAAGGGATGAACGAGGACAGGGGGGACCCTGCTCCAACCGCCCTACCCCTCCACCCTCGCGAATCGGATCCGAGACCGCGCGCTCGCGCTGTGCCGCTCCCCCGGCACGTCGAGCGCCTCCAGGAACCAGGCGAACTCGATGCCGTGGAGCAGCCGGGCCGATTCGCGCAGCTCGCGCTGGCTCCAGGCGTCGAGGGTCGATGCGGCGCCCACGGCGAGGAACCGCTCACGCGTGAAGGTCGGGGCAAGGAGCACGAGCCGATGTGGGAGGGCCGATCCCTTCGGCTGCAGCAGCGCCAGCGCATCGGCGTCTCCGGGAGGCTCGACCAGCTCCAACTCGGGAAGGTCCGCCTCCAGCGCGGCCGGACCGATCGTCGCCGTCTTCGGCAGGCCCTCGAGCACGACCGACAGTGCTTCCGGCTCTCCCGCGATCGACCAGGCGAGATCCGAACCGATCGAGACGAGGAGGCGTCCCTGGCGGACCCGACCGCGGAACATCGAGGGGCCGCGACCCCACTCGACCGTCGTCGAGAGGAGGAGCCCCTCCGCCCCATCCACGGCGAGCGCGAGGAGGGCGTACCGGCGAGGATCGACCGGTCCCCCGCGGAGTCGAAGCCTGCGCGCCCCCTCCGTGCTCCCTTCCTCCGTCGCCTCGAGCCGGACCGGCGCGGCAGGCCCGGGCGGGGTCCAGTCGTACTCCTCTCCGGCTGGTCCGAATCCGAGAAGCCGCACGCCGGCCGCCCGAAGGGCGTGGGAGGGGGCTCCGTCCCTCTCGGCGATGAGCGTGCTGAGCGCCAGCGGCGCCCGCCGGTTCCGCGCGAAGGGGCCGACGAGGGAGGGGGCGATCCCCTCGACGCGAGCCACGCCCCCTTCGAGGAAGATCTGGATTCCCGGCTCGGCCTCCGGGTAGAGGCCGACGGCGACCCTTCCCCCTCCCTCCGAGACCCTCGGTTGGAGGAAGGCGAGAGCCCGCCGCGCCTGCTCGCCCGCCGCCCTCCACCTCTCGAGGCCGAGCCGGAGGGAAACCGCGCCGATCCCGGCGAGGGCGGCCATCGCGACCGCGACCACGCGGCGCCTCGCTCGGGAGCCCCCTTCGCCGAAGGCCGATGCGCCGACCGCGCCGAGGAGGAGGGCGAAGGCGAAGCCGGGCACGTAGAGGACCCGGGACCCGCTGAGACCCTCGACCGGGGGGACGGGCGCTGCGGGGAGGGTCGAAGCGAGCCAGGCGAGGAGGCATCCCGCGATCGGCGTAGTGCCCGCCCCTCTCCGAGCCGAGGCGACGACGATGCAGGCGAGCGCGAACGAGGCGAGCCGCGCGATCCCGGCGAGCGATCCGAGCGATTCCGGATCGAAGGGAAACGCGGACGTCGCGAGGGAGCGAAGCAGGCCCGAGGTGAGGCGGGCGGGTTGCAGGAGCGATCCGCCGACGTCCCCGCCGAGCGAGCCGAGCGCGAGGACGCGCGCGCCGAGCCAGGCGACCCAGAGCGCGGCGAGGGCGAGGTACAGCCGCGCTCTGGCGTTCCGCCGCGCCGCGCCCGGCGCCGCCAGGTCGAATCCCAGGAGGACGAGGGGTCCCACGACCCCCGACTCCTTCCAGAGGAGGGCCGCCGCGAGGAGCGCGAGCGGACCGCCGATCGATCCGGACCGCGCCTCCCGCATCCATCCGATCCCCCGCGCGCATCCGGCGAGGAGCAGCGCCCCGGGGACCAGGTCGACCCGGCCGGCCACCCATCCGAGCGGCTCGGCCCGGGTCGAGCCGAGCGCCCCGACGGCGGCCGCGAGGAGGGCGAAGTCCGGAGGAGCCGCGGGGAACAGCCTCCGCGCGAGCCGGTAGGCGGCGAGGACGACGAGCAGGTGGACTCCGAGGTTCAGCGCGTGGGACGCGAGCGCGTTCGCCGGGAAGAGGAGCGCGTCGGGGACCCAACCGAGGGAAGCGAGCGGCCGCCAGTAGGGGATCCCCGATCGCCCTTGCCAGGGCCCGGTGAAGTCCTCCAGCACCGGCCGGAGATCGGGGCCGTCGCCGGCCCACGTGCGCGCGAAGAGGAAGAAGTCGTCCGCGAGGAAGAAGGTCGAGAGCGCGGGCGCGCCGGCGAGGAGGAGGGCGCCGAGGAGGAGGACCCAGCCGACCCGGGGGCGCCGGAGTTCCCCGCTCACTCGTACCGGATCGACGCGACGACCGGGAGGCGTCGCAACCGGGCGACCGGGTACCTCGCCGCGAGGAGGGAGAGCGCGAGAGAGCCGACGAGCGTCGCGCCGATCCAGAGCCCCGGCATCCGATACGGGAGGTCGAGACCCGAGAGGAGGCGCAAGCCCTCCACCACGACCCAGGCGAAGGGGATCCCGAGGACGACGCCGACGGCCCCGCCGAGGAGACCGGTGGCCGCCGCCTCGATCGAGACGGTCCGCGCGAGCTGGCGGGCGGTCATGCCGAGGGCGCGCAGCACGCCGATCTCCTTCGAGCGCTCGAGGCCGGCGATGAGGAGGACGTTGACCAGCCCCACGCCGGCGAGGATCGCGACCAGGGCGAGGATGATGTCGAAGAGGAGGAAGTCCCGCACGAGGTCGTGGCGTTCGTAGTCGAGGACCTCACGGCCGGTCCGCGTCCTCACGTCGAAGGCGGGTCGCAGCGTCCCGGCGAGGGCGGCCCCGACCCGGTCGGGGTCGGCCCCCGGGGAGCAGCGGACGGAGAAGCGGTCGACCTCGTCCGACCGGACGCAGAAGAGCCGACGCATCGCCTCCGCGTCGATCACGGCGAGGGCGCGCTGGGAGGGGGCGGGGTCGAAGCCGTAGGCGTCGGAGATGGCGACGACCTCGAGGAAGCGGGGCCCCGCGTCGGTGGGGAGGCTCACCGGGTCCCCCACCCGGAACCCGTGGAAGCGGGAGAGGCGCTTCGAGACGATGATCCCCTTCTCCCGGAAGCGCGCGGCGAGGCCGGGATCCTGGGCGAGGGGACCGTAGCGCCCGGCTTCGTCCGTGCGGAGCGCGCGGATCAGGAAGGGGGCGTGCACGGAGGCCGAGCAGGGCTCGAGGCCCGAGATCCCCTCGATCCCCGCGGTGGCCTCGCGCAGGCGCTCGTAGGGGACGGGCGGCCGCGTCGTGAAGAAGACCTTCTCCTCGATCGCCTCCCTCCCCCACGCCTCGGTCTCCGAGCGGAGGGCGGCCGTCATCCCCTTCAGGGCGAGGAGGGAAGCCCCCACGAGCGCGAGGGCCGCGACGGAGGCCGCCATCCTCGCGGTCGAGGCCTCGAGGTTCCGGGAGGCGAGGAGACCCTCGAACGGGAACTGCGCACGGGCCGCGGCGACGATCCGCCGGCAGGCGGGCGCGAGGAGGGAGGGGGCGACGAGGATCGAGCCGAGGCCCAGGCCGAGGACGCCCAGGCCCTGCGCGAAGACGAGGAGGGTCTGCCCGCGCGCCTCGGCGAGGAGCGGAGTCGTCGCGACGTAGACCGCAGGCAGGACGCCGAGGAAGACGAGGAGGGCGAAGCGATTCACGCCGCGGAAGACGTCCGTCGTCCGGCCGACGTCGCGGACGAGGAGGGCCTTGCTCGCGGGGAGGCGCTTCGCGAACGCGAGGGGGTAGGCCGCGCCGAGGAGCGCGACCGAGGCCCCCAGCGCGGCGATCCCGAGGACGAGGTTCCAGGGGACGAAGAGGACCTCGAGCGGCTGCCGGATGCCGAGCGTCGTCACCCCGGCGCGCAGCAGCCCCCGGGCGAGGAGGAGGCCGATCCCGACGCCCCCCGCCGCCCCGGCGATCGAGATCACGGCGGCCTCGAGGAGGAAGGCGCGCGCGAGCTGCCCGCGCGTCGCGCCGAGGGCATGGAGCGCCGCGAGGTGGCGCACGCGCTCGACGAGGGCGGTCGTGAGCGTGTGGAAGATGACGAAGAGGCCGAGCACGAGAGCGAGGACGCCCGAGAAGCGGACGCCGTTGCGGAACGCCCGCTCGTCGGCGTCCTCGCCAGCGAGCGTCGTGCGCGCGCTCGCCACCGCGAACTTCCCCTCGAGGCTCGCCCGGATCGCCTCGGCGGAGATCCCTGCGTCCTTCTTCACCCAGTAGACCGGGGCGACGAACGCCCCCTCGAAGACCCGGATCCCCTCGTCGAAGGGGAGGACCGCGACCCGCCCGTCGGCGTATCGCCCGAGGCGCTCCGGGGCGAGGATCCCCGCGACGACGTAGTCGCGGAGGATCGGCTCGGAGGGAGGGGCGGCGCCGGGCCTCGGCTTCACCTCTCCGTCGAAGCACCCGGAGAGCGCCCCTTCGGGGAGCCGCTTGAGCCCGATCCGGGAGCCCGGGGATAGCCCCGCCTGCTCCGCGAACGCGGCGCCGAGGAGGACGGGGGGCACGTCGGCGCGCGCGGCGAGGGAGGCGGAGGCGTCGGCGAAGTCCTGCCCGGCCGCGATCCGGTAGGCGCCGAAGCGCTCGCCCGCCCCGGCGTCGAGCCCGACGAGGGTGAGGCGCCCGAGAGGATTCCCCTCCTTCGAGGCGAGGACCTCGCCGAAGAACGCCCCGGCCGCGTCCGCCACGCCGGGCACGGCGCGGAGCCGCTCCCGGGCGTCGGGGCTCGCGTCGAGGGGCCGGACCTCGAGATCCGTCCGGGCGTAGTCGGTCGAGCGCCGGGCGCGCTCGGACTCGATCGTCGTCTCGTCGAGGACGAGGAGCGCAATGACCGTCGCGACCCCGAGGCCCACGCCGAGGGCGGCGAGGAGGCTGCGGGCAGGTCGGTGCGCGAGCGCGCGCAGGGCGAGGAGGGGGACGATCCGCACGGCAGATCGGCTAGCGTATCCCGGACCCTCAACCTTCCCCCGCCACCGGCCGAAGGAGCCGCCCGGAGTCCCCTTGCTCTTCGAGCTCTGCAGTCGCCACCTCGAGGCCCCCAAGCGCCGCCTCGAGCGCCTCGAAGGGGGGACCTGCCCGATGTGCCTCCTCGACGAGGTGGTCCGGGCCTCGGAACTCGTGAAGCGTGCCGCGGAGAAGATGCGCCGCCTGGAGCAGGTGGTCGAGGCGGCGCGGCGGTTCCGCGCGGGCGCGGAGCGGGGCGGGGAGAAGCTCGACGAGGCGCTCGCCGCCTTCGACCGGGCCGAGCTTCCCCCGAAAGGGGCGGAGCGCGCTCCGAGCGACTGACGATCGAGGGGGCGCTAGATCCCGAGCGCCCGCAGCCCCGCGACGACGTCCTCCGCCTCGAGCCCGGGCCCCCGGAGGACCGGTTCCGCCGAGAGGACCCCGTCCTTGAGGAAGAGCACCCGGTCGGCGGCGGCGGCGTCCCTCGGATTGTGGGTGACGAGGAGCACCGCCCGTCCCTCCCGGTCGCGGGCCGCGCGAAGGAGCGCGATCACCTCCTCGCCCGCCTTGCTCGAGAGGTTCCCCGTCGGCTCGTCCGCGAGGAGGAGCTTCGGCTGGCCGGCGAGGGCGCGCGCGATCGAGGCGCGCTGCATCTCGCCTCCCGAGAGCTGGTGGGGGAGGAAGCGGCGCTTCCCCGCCAGGCCGAGGCTACCGAGGAGCGCGGCGAGTTCCTTCTCCCTCGAGCCGACCTCCTCGCCGGCGAGGAGCCAGGGGAGAGCGACGTTCTCCTCGACCGTGAGGTTCGGGATGAGATTGAAGAACTGGAAGATGAACCCGAGCGTCCGGCGTCGGAGTAGCGTCCGCTCGTTCTCCGACAGCTTGGCGAGGTCGTGCCCGTCCAGCTCGACCGTCCCGGCCGAGGGCTCGTCGAGGCCGGCGAGGAGGTGGAGGAGCGTCGACTTCCCCGATCCGCTCGGCCCCATCACGGCGACGAACTCGCCGGGCTCGACGGAGAGGTCGACGTCCCGGAGGACGGGAGAGGGGGTGCCGTCCACCGCGTAGATGCGGTAGAGGCCGCTCGCGCGGACGATCGGCATGGGGGCCGCGCATCGTATCGGCCGCGCCGGATCCATGGCGGACCGGGCGGCCGTCGGGACAATCCCGCGGATGAGCGAGGAGCGCCCGGGCGATCTCCCCCTCCCGCCTCGCCCCGCGCGGGACGACGCCGTCGATCTCCTCCGGGGGATCGTGATGGTCGTGATGGCGCTCGACCACGCGCGCGACTTCTTCGGCGACCTCCGCCTCGATCCGACCGACCTCGGCCGCACGACGCCGGCCCTCTTCTTCACCCGCTGGATCACGCACTTCTGCGCCCCGGTCTTCGTCCTCCTCGCGGGGGCGGGGGCCCGCCTCTCCCTCTTCCGGGGGCGCTCGCGCGGGTCGCTCGCCCGCCTCCTCGTCACGCGTGGAGCCTGGCTCGTCGTCCTCGAGGTCACCCTCGTCGGCTTCGGGTGGTCGTTCGACGCCACGCCCTCGTTCCTGGTCCTGCAAGTGATCTGGGCGATCGGGGCGTCGATGGTCCTCCTCGCTCCGCTGGTCCTCCTTCCTCCCCGCGCGGTCGGGCTCCTCGGCCTCGCGATCGTCGCCGGCCACAACGTCCTCGACGGGCTCCGCTCCGGAGACCTCGGCCCCTTCGCCGGCGCGTGGCGGCTTCTCCACGAGCATGTCCCCGTGACGAGCGTCGGCGGGGTCTTCGTCTTCAACCACTATCCGCTGCTCGCGTGGTTCGGAGTCCTCGCGATCGGCTACGGGTTCGGGGACATCCTCCGGATGGAGCTCGCCGCGCGCCGGCGCGTCCTGCTGCTCGCGGGCCTCCTCGCGACCGGGGCGTTCGTCGCGCTCCGCGTGTCGAACCTCTACGGCGATCCGCATCCCTGGTCGGCGCAGGGGAGCACGCTCCTCACCGTCCTCTCCTTCCTCAACTGTGAGAAGTACCCCCCCTCGCTCCTCTACCTC
>CBRGOK010000072.1:0-10300 GCA_967798035.1 uncultured bacterium | reverse complement strand
GGCGGCGCTCGCTCACGGAAGACTCCTTTTGCTCCCGACATCCTCGCGCCCGGAACCTTCCAGACGGGGGCTCACAGGAGGCGCGACGATGATACCTCCGGCCTGGGGATCTCTCGTCGGACGGCTGGAGAATCGCGTTCCCCGCCCTCGGAGGGTCACGGGTCGGGGAAGGCGGGATCGGGGGACACCCCCGATCGGGGGAGGCGAGCCGGGTCGGGAATCGGTCCCCCTCGCCGTAGCCTTTCCCGGGCCGGGCGGCTAGAGAAGACCGGTCTCGAGCCCAGCGGGAGCCCCCGCCCTCCCGCACCGACCGCCGCATTGTCCGATCCCCCCCCGAAGAAGCCCTCCGGAGGCCCCCGGAAGAAGCTCGGCGAGATCCTCGTCGAGATGGGGGCCGTCACCACATCGCAGGTCGAGGCGGCCCTGGCGCATCAAAGGGGAAAGGCGGTCCGGATCGGGGAGGCCCTGGTCGCGCTCGGATCGACCGACGACACCGCCGTGGCGCGGGCGCTGGCGAAGCAGGCGGGGCTGCCGTTCGTCGACCTCGCGAAGGGGAAGATCGGAAAGGCGGTCCTCGACCGAGTGCCCGGGGAGATGGCGCGGGAGTACGGGGCGCTGCCGATCCTGGAGAGGAACGGCCGGTTGACGGTGGCGATCGACGACCCGCTCAAGGTCCACCTCGTCGACAACCTCCGGTTCGTCGTCGGGGCCGAGATCGACTGCGCGGTGGCGTCGCCGACCGCGCTCAAGAAGGCCCTCGCCGCGGCCTACGGAAAGGAGGAGGGGGCTTCGACGCCCGGAGCGGCGCCGAGCGCGTCGCAGGAGGAGGCGGAGGACGCCCCGATCATCCGGCTCGTCCGGAAGATGGTCGAGGAGGCGCTCGAGGCGCGGGCGAGCGACATCCACGTCGAGCCCTTCGCGGACCGGCTGCGGGTGCGCTACCGGATTGACGGCGTGCTGCGGGAGGTCGCGGAGCATCCCTCGACCCTGCAGCCGCCGCTCCTCTCGCGCCTGAAGATCATGGCCTCGATGGACATCGCCGAGAAGCGCCGGCCGCAGGACGGGCGGATCGGGATGCGGATCACGGGGAAGGAGATCGACATCCGGGCGTCGGTCCTCCCGGGGAACCACGGCGAGACCTTCGTCATGCGGCTCCTCGACCGGGAGGCGAGCCTGCTCACGCTCGCGGACCTCGGCCTGCACCTCGACGACGAGACGCGGCTGCGCAAGATCCTGAAGCGGCCGAACGGCCTCGTCCTCGTCACGGGGCCGACCGGCTCGGGGAAGACGACGACGCTCTACGCGGCCCTCTCCTTTCTCAATCGCCCGGACGTCAAGATCCTGACGGCGGAGGACCCGGTCGAGTACCACATCCAGGGGATCAACCAGACGCAGGTGAAGCCGAAGATCGGCCTCACCTTCGCCCGGATCCTCCGGGCGATGCTGCGGCAGGCCCCGAACGTGATCCTGGTGGGGGAGATCCGGGACAAGGAGACCGCCGAGGTCGCCATCCAGGCGGCGCTGACGGGCCACCTCGTCTTCTCGACCCTCCACACGAACGACGCGATCTCGGCGATCACCCGGCTGATCGACATGGGGGTCCCCCCCTTCCTGGTCGCGGCGGGGCTCCAGGCGATCCTCGCGCAGCGACTCGTGCGCCTGCTGTGCGAGAAGTGCGCGCAGCCGGTCGCGCCCTCGGCGTCCCTCGCGCGCATCCTCGGCGTGGCGCCGGCGGCCCTCGAGGGGAGGAGTCTCCGCCGGGAGAAGGGGTGCGGGGCGTGCGGCGGGACCGGATACTTCCGGCGCAAAGGGCTCTTCGAGATGCTCGAGGTCGACGCCGGTCTCAAGGAAGGGATCTACGCCGGGGAGGCTCTCGGGCGCCTGCGCGACCGCGCCCGCGCGGCCGGGCGCTACACGACGCTCTACGAGGACGGCGTGCGCAAAGTCCTCGACGGGACGCTCACGGCGGAGGAGCTGCTGCGGGTGACGCGCGCGGGCGAGGCGACCGACGGGACCCCGGGAGGGGGATGACGTGCCGAAGATCCGCCAGCTCCTCGAGAGGACGATCGAACGGGGCGCCTCCGACCTCCACATCGAGGCGGGCAACCCCACGGTCCTGCGCTTGCACGGCCGGCTCGCCCCCGACGGGTCGCAGGTCCTCAAGCCCGAGGAGACGGAGGCCCTCGTCAAGGAACTCTGCTCCGACCGGCACTGGAAGGAGCTCGGGGAGGTGGGGGGGGCGGACTTTGCGGTCTCCTTCGACGATCGCGCCCGCTTCCGCGTGAGCGTCTTCAAGGAGCGCGGCCACTTCGGGGCGAGCCTGCGCGTCCTCCCCTCGAAGTTCTTCTCCTTCGAGGAGATCGGCCTCCCGGGGACGATCCGGGAGTTCCTCTCGCGCCCGCGCGGGCTCGTGCTCGTGACCGGGCCGACCGGCTCGGGGAAGACGACGACGCTCGCGACGATGATCGACTGGATCAACCAGAACGACGACCGCCACATCGTCACGATCGAGGACCCGATCGAGTACTACCACGGCTCGAAGAAGTCGCTCGTCACGCAGCGGGAGGTCGGGACCGACGTCCCGACCTTCTCCGAGGCGATGCGCCGCGTGCTCCGCATGGACCCCGACGTGATCCTCCTCGGGGAGATGCGCGACCTCGCCACGATCTCCGCGGCGATCACCGCCGCCGAGACGGGCCACCTCGTCTTCGGGACGCTCCACACGACGGGGGCGGCGCGGACGGTCGACCGGATCGTCGACGTCTACCCCCCCGACCAGCAGGAGCAGATCCGGACGATGCTCTCCGTCTCGCTCCTCGCCGTGATCTCCCAGGTCCTCCTCCCCCGGGCGGACGGCGTCGGGCGGGTCGCCGTGTTCGAGGTGATGGTGATGACCCCGGCGATCGAGAACCACATCCGGAAGAACGAGAGCTTCAAGATCCTCTCGGCGATCCAGACGGGGAAGCGGCTCGGGATGTCCCTCCTCGACGACCACCTCTTCGACCTCGGCAAGCGCGGGGTGATCTCGCGCGAGGAGGCCCTCGCCTTCGCGACGCTGCCGAACGACCTCGCCGCGCGCCTCGGGGCGCCCCTCCCCGCGTGAGCGGGGGGAGGAAGCTCCTCGGCCGGATCCTGCGTGAGCGCGGGGTCGTGAAGGAGGGCCAGATCCAGGAGGCCCTCGAGGTCCAGCGGAAGGAGGGGCGCCCGATCGGCGCGATCCTCGTCTCCCTCGGCCACTGCACGGAGAAGGACGTCGCCGCGGCGCTCGCGATCCAGTCGGGGATGGAGGTGGTCGACGCCGCGGCGCTCGCCCCCTCCCCGGAGCTCCTCGCGAGGATCGATCCCTCGACCGCCTCCGTCTTCGGGATCCTCCCGGTCAAGGAGGACCGCAACGAGCTCGTCGTCGCGGTCCTCGACCCGAGGAACGGCGCGGTCCTCGACGACCTGCGCTTCCTCGTGGGCAAGCCCGTCCGCGCGGTCCTCGCCGAGGAGAAGGCGCTCAAGGCGGCCGTGGAGCGCGCCTATGGGGGGAAGGGGGGGAAGACCGTCGCCGACGCGGTCGCCGCGGCCGGAGGGGGGGAAAAGCTCTCCGGCGACGCCCAGGCGCTCGCCCACGCCGCCCCCGTCGTGCGCCTCCTCAACGCGATCCTCCACCAGGCGATCCGGGACCGCGCCTCGGACGTCCACCTGGAGCCCTTCGACGGGGAGTTCCGCATCCGCTACCGCGTCGACGGCGTCCTCTACCCGATCGAGAGCCCCCCGCCCCACCTCGCCCCGGCCCTCACCTCCCGCGTCAAGGTGCTCGCCAACCTCGACATCGCGGAGTCGCGCCTGCCGCAGGACGGGCGGATCGAGCTCTCGATCGACGGCCGCTCCGTCGACCTGCGCGTCTCGACCCTCCCGACGATGTTCGGGGAATCCTGCGTCATGCGGGTCCTCGACCGCGGGGCGGTTCGCCTCGAGCTGGCGGGGCTCGGGCTGCGCGCGGACGAGGAGGCGGCCGTGCGAGCGCTCCTCGACCTCCCCCACGGGATCGTCCTCGTCACCGGGCCGACCGGCTCGGGGAAGACGACGACCCTCTACGGGATGCTCGCGGCCGCGAACGACCCGACGCTGAAGATCATCACGACGGAGGACCCGGTCGAGTACGACCTCCCCGGCATCGTCCAGATCCCGATCCAGGAGGACATCGGGGTCTCCTACGCGGCCGTGCTCCGCACGATCCTGCGCCAGGACCCCGACGTCATCCTCGTCGGGGAGATCCGCGACCGGGAGACCGCCCAGGTCTCGATCGAGGCCTCCCTCACGGGCCACCTCGTCTTCTCGACCCTGCACACGAACGACGCCCCGGCGGCGGTCACCCGGATGGTCGACATCGGTGTCGAGCCCTTCCTCCTCGGCGCGACCCTCGAGGCGGTCGTCGCCCAGCGCCTCGTGCGCCGGATCTGCACCTCCTGCCGGACCCCGCTCGAGCCCGATCCCCGCCTCCTGCGGGACCTCGGCCTCCCCGCCGAGGTCCTCGCCGGGGCGAAGTTCGCGTACGGGAAGGGGTGCGACGCCTGCTTCCACACCGGATTCCGCGGCCGCACGGCGATCTTCGAGATCCTGCGGATGAGCGACCGCGTGCGGAACCTCGTCCTCGAGGGGGCCTCCCACGATCGGCTCCTCGAGGCGGCGCGGGCGGACGGGATGCGGCCGCTGCGCGACTCCGGCCTCCTCCTCGTCGCCGAGGGGGAGACGACGATCGAGGAGATCCTCCGGGAGACGTCGGCGATCGACTAGGAGCGCTTCCAGAGCCCATGCCCGCCAAGATCCAGCGACAGGTGGCCGCCCCGCCCCGGCCGGCCGGGAAGGCCGCGCCGGCGTCCGCGCCGGCCGCGAGCCTCCGCGGTCGCGCCGTCGGGACCCGCGTCCTCGTCCAGTTCACGACCCAGTTCTCGACCCTCCTCGAGGCGGGGGTCCCCGTGCTCCGGGCCCTGCAGATCCTCGAGGCGCGGCTCGAGTCGGGGGCGTTCCGCAAGGTCCTCGCGGCCGTCGCCGAGGACGTCGCGGGGGGGACGCCGCTCTCCGAGGCGCTCAGCAAGCACCCGCGGGTCTTCGACCGGCTCTTCACGAACATGGTCCGCGCGGGGGAGGCGGGAGGGGTCCTCGACACGATCCTCAAGCGCCTCGCCGAGTACCTCGAGCGGATGCAGTCGATCCGCGACCGCACGAAGTCGGCCCTCCTCTACCCCTGCGTCGTCCTCGGGATCGCGACCCTCGTCCTCACGATCGTCTTCCTCGTCGTCATCCCGAAGTTCGAGGAGATCTTCCAGACCCTCGACACGGACCTGCCGGGCCCGACCCGGTTCCTCGTCGACTTCAGCCGCTTCGTGATCAAGGACGGCTGGATGGTCCTGATCGGCCTCGCCGCGGTCGCCGTCGGGCTGCGCGTCGCCTACGTCCGGGCCTACCGGTTCCGCCGCTTCCTCCACGGGAGGGTGCTGCGGCTCCCCCTCGTCGGCCGCCTCGTCGCGCGGGCGGTCGTCGCGCGATTCAGCCGGACCTTTGGGACGCTCCTGTCGAGCGGCGTCCCGCACCTCGAGGCCCTCGGGATCGTCAAGGGCTCGACCGGGAACGAGGTCGTCGCCGAGGCGATCGAGCACGTCCGGGAGCGCGTCCGGGAGGGGGAGGGGCTCGCGACCCCGATGGGGGCCACCGGGGTCTTCGACGAGCTCGTCGTCAACATGGTCGACGTCGGGGAGCAGACCGGCGAGCTCGACCGGATGTGCCTCAAGGTCGCCGACGCCTACGACGTCGAGGTCAGCCGCAGCCTCGAGGGGCTCTTCAAGGTCCTCGAGCCCCTCCTCCTCGTCGGGATGGCCGTCGTCGTGGGGTTCATCGTGATCTCCCTCTTCCTCCCGCTCCTCTCGATCCTCGAGAAGCTCGGCCAGTAGTGCGGCTGCGCGCGAAGGTCTTCGCCGGCCTCGCGGCGACGAACCTCGTCGTGTTCGGCGTCCTCGCCGCCTTCGTCGCCCGCGCGACGTCGCTCGAGACGGCGCGCCAGCTCGCGTACCGCTCGGAGATCGGCCGGGGCTTCCTCGACGTCGTGCGGACCTTCGGGGGCCCCCTCGCGCTGCGCGGGGAAGGGGGGGCCACGGTGAAGGAGATCCTCGCCTGGCCGGGATGGGGCGCGATGCGGGACGCCGTCGTCGTCAACCGCTGGGTGAGGGTCGGAGAGGCCGCGCTTCCCGTCTCCCTCTACCTCAATCCGCTCGGCGCGCGCCACCGCTCCTTCGACTTCGACGTCGAGGCGGCGACCTCCCTCCTCGTCGAGGCGAGGGAGAAGCGGAGGCTCGTCGACGACGGGGTCGGATTCGCGGTCCCGGTCGAGTCGGCCGGCGGGGATTCGGAGGAGGCGTGGGGAGGGGCCTATTTCCGCCCTCCCCTCCCTCCCCGGCCCGCCTTCGGCCTGACCCTCGGCGGCCTCGCCCTCGGGCTCGTGGCGAGCCTCGCCTTCGGCACGGCGCTCGTCTTCCTCGGCCTCTCGCGGTGGGTCCTGCGCCCCCTTGAAGGACTCGCGGCGACGAGCCGGCGGATCGCCGGGGGGGAGGACGCGCCGGTGCCGGCGGTCCCGGCCCGGCGTGACGAGATCGCGGACCTCCTGCGCGACGTGGGGGCGATGGTCGAGACGATCCGCGGCCACCGGGCGACCCTCGAGCGCGAGGTCCGGGAGGCGAGCGGCCGGGCCGCGAAAGCCGAGCGCGACCTCCTCCTCGCCCAGCGCCTCGCCGCCACGGGGACGCTCGCGGCGGGGATCGCCCACGAGATCAACAACCCCCTCGGGGGGATGCTGAACGCCGCGCGGGCGCTGCGCGAGGGGAAGGCGGAGCGGCGGGAGGCGTACCTCGACCTCCTCCTCGAGGGGCTCGACCGCATCCGCGGGATCGTCGGGCGCCTCCTCGAGATGACGCCCCACGGCGGGGAGCCCGAGCGCGTCGAGCTCGCGCGCCCCCTCGAGACGGCGCTCGCCTTCGTCGCCCACCGGTTCGCCAAGTCGGGGATCGAGGTCGCGCGGCGCGTGGAGGAGGGGGCGGCCGTCCGGGGGGACGCGCGCGCGCTCGGGCAGGTGTTCCTGAACCTCCTCCTCAACTCGGCCGACGCGCTCGAGGCGCGCCCCGCGAGGGAGCGGAGGATCGAGGTCGCGATCCGCCGGGAGGGGAACGCCGTCGTCGCGACCGTGGCCGATGACGGCCCCGGGATGGATCCCGCGAAGGTCCCGCGCGCCTTCGACCTCTTCTTCACGACGAAGCCGAAGGGGACGGGGCTCGGCCTCCCGATGGTCTACGCGGTCGTCCGGGACCACGGGGGGACGATCGAGATCGGCAACCAGCCGGGGGGCGGCTTCGAGGTGACGATGCGGTTCCCCGCCCATGCCGCGCCCTCCTCGGCCGCCCCTTCCCGGGGCGCGCCGCTCGGGTAGACTCTGGACTTTCCCCGGCGCTCGCCGGACCCCCTCCCCGCGTGCCCACCCGAATCGGCTTCCTCGCGCTCGCCGTCAGCGCCGCCGCGGTCCCCTTCCTCCTCCCCTCCGCCCGGCCCGCGGCCTCGCGCCAGGGGACCGGGACGCCGCCGCCGCCGACGGAGCCGCCGGGCCTCCCCCTCCTCCCGACGACGGTCTCGACCGCGGACTCGAACGGCGACATGATCGCCGTCACCGGCGTCGACCGGATGGGGGAGTCGATCCTCTACCTCGTCGACACGAAGCGGCGCCAGCTCGCCGTCTACCAGGCCTCGGGCGGGAGCCGCTCCTCGAGGGGGGTGCGCCTCCTCGGGGCCCGTCGGATCGACCTCGACCTCTGGCTCTACGGGTACAACGACGAGTCGGAGTACTCCTACCGCGAACTCGAGCGACTGTTCCGAAAGCGCGAAGGGGCCTCCCCCCCGACCTCCGGCCTCGACGTCGGGGACGGGGCGGCCGTCCCCCGCTGACCCACCAGGAGAAAGACACCGTGGCCGAAGAGTTCTATTCGTTCGAGCGTGCCCTCCGGGAGCTGCAGATGCGGGAGGAGGAGCTGAAGCGCCTCGTCTCGGCCGGGGAGATCCGGGCGGTCCGCGACGGCGACCTCGTGAAGCTCCGCCGGGAGGACATCGAGCGGATGCGCACCCGCCGCGGCGGGGAGGTCGTCGACCTCGGGGAGGAGATCCCGATCGTCTCCGAGGAGGACCCGGGGATGGCGACGGCCCAGATCTCGGAGGCGGACACCCTCCTCGAGGAGGAGCCCGCGATCGCCGAGGCGATCGAGCTCCCGGTCGAGGAGGCCGCCCCCGCCGTCGCCGCCGCCGCCCCCCGCGCGCGCGCCCGCGCCCCCGTCGCCGTGGAGACCGCCTCCGAGGGGATGGGGATGCGCCTGTGCCTCGTCGTGACGAGCGTTCTCCTCGTCCTCGCGGGCTTCGTCGCTCACGGCGCCGCCAACGTCCAGGCGACGGGGATCGCGGGCGGGATCGCGAACTTCGTCAAGGGAATGATGCAGCCGTAGGACTGCCGCGGCCCGAGAAGAGAAGGAGATCCATGCGCCCGAACGTTCCGACGTGCGCCGGCGCGGCGCTCGCCCTCGTCCTCGTCCTCTCCCCCGGGTGCGCGACGCGCACGCAGTACGAGAAGGAGCGGAACGCCACCCGGCACTGGGAAGAGATCGCCCGGAACATGGAGGCGAACCAGCACCAGCTCGAGAGCGAGAACCGGGCCCTCCGCAGCCGGATCTCGGAGCTCGAGCTCGCCTCCGTCGGGGCGACCGGCTTCCGGGAGGCCGCCGCGATCCGCGAGGAGTACGAGAAGCGGCTGAAGGAGCTCGAGGCGCGCCTCACGGGCCTCCCCGGCGTCGAGCGGGGGGACATCGAGTACCTGACCGGCCCCGAGGGACCCGTGCTCCGGATCAAGGACTCGGTCCTCTTCGACTCGGGGAGCGAGGAGGTGAAGTCGGGCGCGGGGGGGATCCTCGCCCGGATCGCCGAGGAGATCGGGGCGAAGTCCCCGAAGGGGATCCGCGTCGAGGGACACACGGACAACGACCCGGTCCTCAGGACGAAGGAGAAGTACCCGCTCGGGAACCTCCAGCTCTCCGCGGCGCGGGCGCTGCGCGTCGGCGACGCCCTCATCAAGGGGGGGGCGGCGGGCGCCGACAAGGTCTCCGTCGCCGGGTTCGGCGAATGGCGGCCGATCGCGGAGAACACGACGGCGGAGGGGAAGAAGCGGAACCGGCGCGTGGAGATCGTCCTCGTCGAACGCTAGGCGCCTTCCCACCCGGGTGCGCGAGCGTGGGAGCGCGGCCGCCCTCGGCGCGCTTCTCGCCGCCGGTCTCGCCGGGTGCCGCGAGGACGGGGCCCCCGTCGCCCCGGAGGTCCTGGACCCCCTCTCGCGGGTGGCCCTCCTCCCCTCGGGACCGCTGGCGCCTCCCTCGGGCGGCACCGCGCGAGGGGGTCGCATCGAGCGCCCCTTCGTGATCGACCGCTTCGAGGCCACGAACGGCGAGTACGCCGCCTTCCTCGCCGCGACCGGACATGCGCAGGGGAACGGCGGTCCCCCGCGGCACTGGCTCGGCGCGTCCTCCCCCCCTCCCGGCCGCGAGGACCACCCCGTCGTCTGGGTCGATCGGGCGGACGCCGAGGCCTTCGCCGCCTGGCGGGGGATGCGCCTGCCGACCGCCCGGGAATGGGAGAGGGCGGCGAGGGGGGGGACCGGCTACCGGTACCCGTGGGGGAACGACTGGTTCCGGCTGCGGGCGAACACGATCGAGTTCGAGCTGTTCGACACGACCCGGGTCGGCACCTTCGAGAGCGGGAGGTCCCCGGAGGGGTGCTACGACCTCGAGGGGAACGTCTGGGAGTGGACGTCCGAGCCGGAGGGGCTCCTCAAGGGGGGCTCCTTCTGGAGCCGGGGCCGCGCGGAGGTCCGGGTCGTCGAGGAGCTGCGCTACGACCCCGGCGTGCGGGGCGACGACTTCGGCTTCCGGTGCGCGGCCGACGCGGAGACGTACCTGGCGAGGACGCTGCCGGCTGCCGCGGGCGCCGGCCCCGAGGGGAGGGCCGCGCTGCGGCGGATCGCGGGGCGGTGGGGACCCGAGTCCGCGCCGGTCCTGCGAGGCCTCGCCGAGACGGGAAGCGTGCCCGCGTCGATCGCCCTGGAGATGGCCGACGCCGCGGAGACCGGCCGCCCCCGGTGAAGACGTCGGGACTCGCCGCGCTGCGGGAGAGACTCGAGCGCCACGGCTTCCGTCCCTCCCGGTTCCGCGGCCAGTCCTTCCTCGCCGACGGGAACCTG